>CAZPYZ010000588.1:0-2965 GCA_964590215.1 uncultured Dehalococcoidia bacterium
CCTCCTTTGCGCTGGTTGAGGTGATGCCGGAGGCCGAGGACACCGGCGAGATGGCCATCGATCCCAACGACCTGCGCATGGACGTGTTCCGCTCCAGCGGCGCGGGGGGCCAGAACGTGCAGAAGAACGCAACGGCGGTCCGCATCACCCACGTGCCGACGGGCCTGGTGGTCACCTGTCAGAATGAACGATCCCAGCTCCAGAACAAAGAGGTCGCTCTGAGAGTGCTCCGTGCCAGGCTCATCGAGCGTGAACTGGAACGGCAGCAGGAGGCGCAGGCGGAGCTGAAGGGGGAACATGTGACGGCGGGTTGGGGTAATCAGATAAGGAGCTACGTGCTTCACCCCTACAAGATGGTGAAAGACCTGCGAACGGGATACGAGACCAGCGATGCCCTCGGGGTCCTGGAAGGGAACCTCGATGCCGTGGTCAATGCGTACCTTCAGTCCCAGGTTGGAGAGAGGTAGAGGCGCCCGATGAAACTGTTCCTGGTCGTTCCCCTTCTCGCGGCCGCTTTCCCGCCGCCCATGGCCTATGCCGAAGAGCCAATCCAAGCGACGGCGTCGGTCGTGGAGAACAAATTCCAGGAGGAGATCGTCTTCTCGGCCCAAGCCCGGTCCAGTGCCGGCGACGTGCGCGCCATGACCCTGCGGTACATGGTGGGCAGCGGTCCGGTGGAGCGCTACGGCACCTTTGAGTTCACCCCGGGCCGCAGCGTCCAGGGGCGCATCTCCGTAAAGACGGGTGGGAACAACTACGTGGCGCCGGGCGCTGACATCACCTACTGGCTCGAGGTAGAGGATGCCACCGGGAACCGGCTGGAGACGCCGAGGCAGAAACATTGGTACGCGGATACCCGGTTCGAGTGGAGGAGTGTTCAGGAGGGGTCCGTTACCGTCTATTACTACCGCAATGCGGAACCGACGGCGAAGGAGCTCTTGATCGCGGCCCGCCAGACGGAGGACAAGGTCGGCGGGATGCTGGGCACCAAGGGCCGGCCCTTCCGGGTCATGCTCTATAACACCGCCAGTGAGATCACGGGGGCCCAGCGGCCGGAAACCAGTGTCACGCGGCAGGCGGCCATCATCCGAGTGGGCGTGGCCTACGCAGGCGAGGACCTGGTCCAGGTCCTAGGGACAGGGTCCTTGGGTGCCCAGGATACGGCCAAGCACGAGATCGCCCACCTCTTCGTTCACTGGACCGCGGGCAACAACGTACCGGCTTGGCTCAATGAGGGGCTGGCCGTCTGGTCCCAAAACGACCCCGGGCGGGAGTACCTGGGGTCCCTCGAACGGGCTATTCGCAACGACGACCTGCTGTTGGTCCGGGGAATGGATAGCTTCCCTGGCAAGCCTGACGAGACGATCCTCGCCTACGGGCAGTCCTACAGCCTGGTGAAGTACCTCATCGACACCTATGGCGGCGAGAAACTGCGGCAGGTGTTCGAGTCCATCAGGGACGGCAACGGCGCTTCACAGGGGATACAGCGAGTCTACGGACTCACGTTGGACGAGTTGGACGCCGCGTGGCGCAAGCACGTGGGGGCAAAGTCCCGCACCTACGACCAGGCGGTGCCGACGCCGGTAACCATCGGGAACTTCACGCCCATCGATGCGCCGGTCCAGGGCCAGACGGGCAGCGCCGTACCCGCGCCGGCGGGCGCAGCCCTGCCGCCCTTCATGCTGGCACTGGTTGCGGTGCTGGGGGGGCTGGTATTGCTGGTGGGCGGAGCCGCGGCCTTTACCTTTGTGCGGAGGCGGTAGGCTCAGAAGGAGGAAGGCATTGGCGACAAAGAGGGGTAAGCGAATAGTCCTGGGTCGATATGTAGTAGCCGACCCCGAGATATGCCATGGTCAGTTGACCTTCGCCGGAACGAGGATCTTCGTCGCCGATGTGCTTAACGACGTTGCCGCTGGGACTCCCTGGGAGACCATCGTCGAAGATTGGCATAGCAGTATCTCAGAAGACGCCATCGCCGAAGCGGTGCGGCTGGCGCGCGAAGCCCTCCTAGCCCACTACAGAGACCTTCCCGCGCCAGCAAGCGGGTGAACGTCCTCGATGAGAACATTCGGGAAGATCAGCGCCAGCGCCTCCGACGCTGGCGCATCCGCATACGCCAGGTCGGCGAAGACGTCGCTCAAAAGGGAATACAAGACGAGTCGTTGATCCGGCTCCTTCAGAGTCTCCCTCGTCCGACCTTGTTTACCCGGGATCAAGGGCTGTACGACCGCCGTTTTGTGAACCGGGGCTACTGTATCGTCTGTCTGGGGGTTGGGGAGCGGCGCGTCGCCGTCTACACTCGGCGATTCCTTAAGCACCCCCTCTTCAACACCCAGCGTAAACGCCTCGGCGGCGTGGTTCTGGCGCAGGCAAACGGGCTGCGATTCTGGCACGCGGGGACTACCCAAGAGCAGCATGCCATCTGGATGCCGTAGAGCGGTCAGGGACTGGGCTGACTCTCCCCGGTGCCTAAAGCCCGCTCGATCTGGGTGAGAAACATCTGCTCGGGCAGGGCGCCGTCGAAGGCGATTTTGTCGTTGATGACGATGCGGGGCACTGCCCGCACCTGGTAGGTGCGGGCCATGTCGGGGAAATCGTTCGCCTCAATCACGTCGGCCCGGACCCGCTCCGGGTTCACCATCGCCATCTGGTGGGCCATCCTGGCCGCACGGGGGCAATGGGGTCAGGTGGGTGTGACGAAAACCTGGATGTGTACGTCGTCCCGGAGATCCCTTAACGCTTGCTGGGTTTCCTCGCTGAGCTGGATCTCCCCTTTTGACAGGTCGATGATGTCCTGGATCAGCGTCGAGAACTCATAGCCGGCGACGACGCCAAAGAAGCGAGCTGGCCGGAGGCCGTCCCTTCCGACCACGGCAGCGGGGACGCGTTGGATCCCGTACTCCTGGAGCTTGGCCGTGTCCGACCGGTGGTCGTACACCTCCAGGTGGATCTTGTCGGACAGCGC
>CAZPYZ010000589.1:0-2957 GCA_964590215.1 uncultured Dehalococcoidia bacterium
GTGAACCTGGGGTCTGGGGCGCAGCCCCAGTGTCACCGGCTTTCCGGCCGTGCTTAGGGCTAGGTCCGGTGGACCCTGAAAGCCCGGCGAGCGTAGTACGCGGTGCGTAGTGATTAGGGAACTGCCTCCGCCTACTCACGACGCACCACTCACAACGTGAACGATATTTGCGTTACCTCCCCCGCTACCTTCTACGGATACACCGAGAAATCGTAACCCTCTTTGACCAGGCATTCCAGAAGGGCAGGGCGGCCGGTCTTGGCAACGGCTGCGGCTTGGTCAAAGGCCGGCAGGAAGGCGTTCGGCGCCTCCACCCGCTCGGCCCAGGCGCCAAGGCCTCTGGCCACATCCCGGTAGTTCCCGCCTTCGATGATCCCGCCGTACTTGTCCGCAGTGAAGGGCATGTTCTTGCGTTCGATGGCCATCACCCCGTTGTTGAAGACGATGGTCACGATGCCGATCTGGTTACGGACCGCGGTCTCGATATCCATGCCGACCATGCCGATGGCCGCATCACCCATGATGTTGATGCAGATCTTCCCCGGCTCTGCGAGCTTCGCTCCCATGATCATGCCGAGGCCATAGCCGAGCTGAGTCGATTTGCCCCAGCCCAAGTAGCTGCGCGGGGTAACTGCCTGCCAGAAGGGCACCGTCTGGTCTCGGGGGCTGCCGGCGTCGTGGGTGAGAATGGTGTTCCTGGGGTCCACGTGATGCAGCAGGTCCCAGATGATGCGGTACTGGTTGATGGGGACCTCCCCGGAGGTGAGCTGGGGCATCCACTCGTCCAGCCATTCCTTCTTGATCCCCGCCACCTCGGCGCGGACGCCGTCCGCAGCCGAGGTCACCTGCGCTCCACGCGGCTTCTCACCGATCTCGTTCAGCAGGGCCTGGAGCACCAGCTTGGCATCGCCGATGATGGAGTGGTCCGCCTTGTAGTCCTTGTGGATGTCGCCGGGGTCGTTGGTGGAGTGGACCATGGTCTTGCCGGGAGGGATGGTCTTCCCGTAGTTGGTGCGGGTGAAGCTGGTGCCGATGCCGAAGACGGTGTCGGCCCGCTGCAGGAAGTGGGAGATGGGCTTGGTGGTCGCCCCCGAGCCGGCCGACGCGCCCAGAGCCAGAGGATGGTCTTCGGGAAACCCGCTCTTGCCGGGCAGGGTCGTCATGACCGGTGCCTCCAGGAGCTCCGCGAGCTGGCGAAGCTCTTCCGAGGCCTCAGCGAAGAGGACGCCCTGGCCCGCATGGATGACCAGCCGCCGGCTGTTCAGCAGAACGCTGGCGACCGCCCGGACGTCGGAGGGATCGGGCGCCACCCGGTTGCCCTTCACGGGTTGGTAGTCCAGTTCACCGCTTAGCTCTGCCTGCATCACATCCCTGGGGACCTCCAGGAGGACGGGGCCGCCCTTCCCGGTGCGCAGGGCGTAGAAGGCTCGACGCGCCAGCTCCGGGATGCGCTCCACGGTATTAGTCTGGGCCAGCCACTTGGTCACCGCCCGGTAGTTCTCGACGGCGCTGAAGCCGGGGCGGATGAACGCGCGGCTCGTCGGCTCGCCGCCGGGGAGCAGCAGGATGGGCACGTTGTCGCTGAAGGCCTGGGCCGCGCCGGGAAAGGCGTTTTCGGTGCCCGGCCCTTGCTGCATGACCATGACGCCGATGCGCTTGCCGTTGGTGGTGCGGCTGAAGCCGTCAGCCATGGACATCCCCACTCGCTCCTGACGGCAGAGGACAGGCCGGATCCCGGCCATGGCGCAGGCCTCGATGAGGGGGTTGGCGGGGTAGCACGCGATGAACTCGGTGCCCTCCCTCTTGAGGATCTCGGCGACGACGTCCATCCCTTTCATCTTTGGCCTCTCCCTGGTGTAATGTGCGTCGGAGGCTCATGAGGAAATAAGGAAGCGGGGAAGTCAGGAAGTTAGGGGGTTCCCCGCCTCCTTCTTCATCGTTACGTCCAGGAGCATGGCCTCCTTTGCACCGACACCCTACTGTAGGGTGTCCCACGATTGCAACTCTCATTCGGTTAGCGGGGGTATAAGCATGAAACTGTTTACCTATGACGATGGGTCCGGGCCGAAGGCGGGCTTTATGATTGGCGACCGGATGATGGACGCTGGAGAAATGCTGGGCGTGCCGGTGCGGGACGTCCAAGCGTTGCTGGAGGTCCCGGGCGCTCTGGAGCGGCTGCGGGGGGCAGGCCAGCGGCCCACACTCCAGGGAAATAGCCGTTTGCGGGCTCCGGTGCTCCGGCCACCGACGATAAGGGACTTCTTCGTATACGAGGGCCACGCCAACGCCGGCGGCACCCGGGAGCTGTCCGAGCCCTGGTACCGGCTGCCCATTTTCTACTTCTCCAACACCCTCCGCATCTTCGGTCCGGACGACCAGGTACCGTACCCGTCCGCTTCGGAGCGGCTGGACTACGAGCTGGAGCTGGGCGTCGTGATTGGACGGGAGGGCTCGAATGTGAAGGAGGTGGACGCCTTCGACTACATCGCCGGGTTCACCATCTTCAACGATTGGAGCTGCCGCGACCTGCAGCGAGACGAGAGCCGGGTCGGGCTGGGGCCAGCCAAGGGGAAGGACTCCGCGACGAGTCTGGGGCCCTGGGTGGTCACCACCGACGAGCTCGCGCCCTCCATCAAGGACGGCAGGCTCCACGTCCGGTGCGCTCTAAAGGTCAACGGCGTGACCTGGGCCGATAATGACGCCGGGATCATGTACCACAGCTGGGGAGCGATGATCGAACGGGCGTCCAGGGACAGCCGGATCGTGCCCGGCGACGTCCTTGGGAGCGGGACCGTGACGGGAGGGTCCATCGGCGAGGCTATCCGCAACGGGCTCCCGGCGCGCTGGCTCGAGGTGGGGGACCTGGTGGAGATCGAGGTGGAAGGCGTCGCGACGCTAAGAAATACCATCGGGCCGAAGGTGGACCCGGACCCAAGCTACCGGTTCAAGGCTGCGGC
>CAZPYZ010000590.1:0-2951 GCA_964590215.1 uncultured Dehalococcoidia bacterium
CCGGAGCGACTGAAGGAATCGGATGCATCGACGGTGAAAACTGGGGGAAGGGCCGCAAACCGCAGAGCATCGGAGGGTAGGGGGGCGGACCCCCAACTTGGGGAAGGGCAAGGTCAACGGAGTCCTGGTTGGGCCTTCGGGCCGTTTTCCCAAGGTAACGGTTCTCGCCAGGTGATCCGTCAGGAACGCTGGTTTCTGGGCTGCGCTGTCCTGATTCAGTTGCTTGCTGCGCTGGCCAACCCTCACGGTGTCGACGTGTTTCGCTACGTGGCCGGGGTCCTCGGTAACCCCGTCGTCCGCAGCGCGATCACCGAATGGCAGCCCCCGGTAATGAATGACCTAGCCGGGGGCGTTTTCATCGCCTCCCTTGTGCTGTCTGGCGTTCTCCTTGCAAGGGGACCCAGGACCTCGGAATTTCTCGCGCTCGGTTTCTTCGCCCTCCTGGGCCTCCTGGCCGTCCGCAATCTCGCGTGGTGGGGGCTCATTGCGCCGCCCCTCCTCGCCCACCACCTCTGGCGCGGGACGGCACCGAGAACGCCGGCTCAGGACGCCTCCAATGGAACCCACACGCCCGCAACCGGGAGCGGCTCAGGTTGGGCCCGAGCCTGCCTCAACACTATTCTTCTTTGCACCCTGCTCACCCTTGCCCTGGTCTCGCTACCCTGGACCAAGCACCTGAACCCCCTGCTGCCTGATCCCCGCACCCGAGTCGCTGCGCCCGGGCTCCCTGATGCGGCGGCCGATCGCCTTCTATCCATAGACTTCCATGGCCGCGTCTTCTCCTTCCAGCCGTGGGGGGGGTTCCTGGAGTGGCGCCTCTGGCCCAAAGTCCAGTTGATGGTGGATGGCCGTGTAGAGCTTCGGCCTTCGGAAGTCTGGGCGGACTACGCGGCCATCACCTCGGGAGACCCTTCCTGGCAAGAACGGCTGGAACAATACGAGGTGAAGGCCCTCGTCCTCAGTAGACGGGATCAGGTGAACCTTCTCCATCGCGTCCTTGAAGCGCCCGACTGGCGCCTGGTGCACCAAGATCAGCTGTCTGTTGTTTACGTCAAGTGATCACACTACGGAGGATGACGTTGTGGATCGAGCTCGTTGCCCGTGTCACCTTCCCCAGTGTCTTCAGTGTCTCGCGTCACTTGACAGCGCGCTCCGCCGTTATACAATCGGTACGAGGCGCACCAGGGCAGGCCATGCGTTCGCTTTAATAGCCCGGGTTTTGATCCTTCGGAATGTCTGCCCGGCGGGATGCGCGCCAACCCAGAAGAAAGGAGGTAGCGCGCATGCAGACATGGCTCCAGCGCGAGGAAGGTCAAGGCCTCGTGGAGTACGGCTTGATCATTTTCCTCGTGGCCATCGTCATCATCGCAATCCTGGTGCTGCTTGGTCCCCAGATCGGGTCGATCTTCAGCGGCATCACGGGTTCCATCTAGCCTTCGGAACGGCGGATTGGAAAAGAGCCCGGGCATCCGGGCTCTTTTCTATCCCCTGAGGTGCTTACCAACCTCCGAGCCATTCTCAAGGGCCGCGCTCTTGTGTTCGGCAGTGGCTCTGTTCAACTCTTGACCCCAGCCGCAAGAGAAAGAGGCCCCGGAGCCGCTGTCCTCCTGTTTGCGGCCCTCGTCTCCCTCGCGGCGCTGCTGCCAGCCTCTCTCTTATTCGCCGAGCCGGGCTTCATCGACGCGTACTACTACTTTCATGTGGCGGCAAATCTCGCCGGCCATCGCGGCTTCACCGAGGACATCATCTGGACCTACTTGAACGATCCGGAGGCGATAACTCACCCCAGCAACCTCTACTGGATGCCCCTCGTCTCCCTGGTGGCTGCGCCCTTTCTCGCGGCGTTGGGCGTCTCCTTCCGGGCGGCGCAGATCCCTCTGGTGATCCTCTCCGCCATGGTTCCCGCGGCTACAGCCCTCGTCACGTGGCGCTGGTTCGGTGGCTGGCTCAAGCCCACCGCCGCCGCCGCCTTGGTCCTTTTTAGCGGTTACTACTTCGTCTACTGGACCGCCATCGATGCCTTTGGGCTCTACGCCCTCGCCGCGGGCGGTAGCTTCCTCGCGACCTCGAGTCTCCTCTCAGGGCCCCTTTCCCCCCGCCGCTCCCTCCTCCTCGGAGCCGCTATGGGCATCAGCGTCGCAGTCGCCCATCTCGCTCGCGCCGACGGTCCCCTGCTCCTCGTCACCAACCTCGGCCTTGTTCTTCTCAGACAGCAGGGCGGCCACCAGCCACAGAGCATCCCCCTTTCAAGATCCTTCGCTTCGTTCAGAGCGAGGTCGGTCCCCGTCATGGCAGCGGCGGCGACCTACCTCGTCGCCATGTCCCCCTGGTTTCTTCGGAACTACCTCGTCACCGGTACCCCTCTTCCCGGCGGTGGACTGCAGACGATGTTCTTGCGCGAATACAACGACATCTTCGCGTACGGCATCGATTTCGACCTAGCCTACTACCTGGACCAGGACAAGACAGAGTTGCTCGCAGGCAAGGGGGCCGCCGCGCTACGAAACCTGGGCGTGCTGTTCGGTTTAGAGTATTGGTTGATCCCCTTCGCCGTCGCCGGTTGGCTGGCCGCGCTCCGCGGCGGCGCCCGCGACTTGTTTCTCCCACCTCTGGCCTATGGCGTGGCCCTCTACCTCATCATGACCCTTGTCTTCACGTTCCCCAGCGGGCGCGGCGCCATGCTCCACTCCGGCGTCGCCCTCCTTCCGTGGCTTGCAATGGCCGCCGTGAACGGCGTCGAGCGGGCCATCCACTGGGCCGCCGGGCGCAGGTCCCACTGGGTGCCAGCAAGAGCCTTCCGCAATTTCACAGGCATCTTCGTCGCTTTTGCGATGGGCGTCTCCCTATACGCCCTCGTGGACCAAGCCCGCAACTGGTCCCGTCAGGTCGACGCTTACCGAGAGCTGGCCCCAATAATTTTCGCCGACCGTCCCGACGCCGTGCCTCTCCTC
>CAZPYZ010000591.1:0-2951 GCA_964590215.1 uncultured Dehalococcoidia bacterium
AACACCCCCCTTGGTCCAGCCAGTACCGTTTGAGCCCGATGTGGCCTTCGCCGAGCTTGGTCCAGGGGGTGTTCTTGACCCGGCAATTGTAGAAGTGGTGGTACACCCGGGAGATGCCGGGGACGTAGGGCATCGTCTCCACCAGGCGTTCCTGGAGCCGGTCCACCAATGCTACCCGCTTCCCGAGGTCATACTCCGCGGCCTGGGCCTTGGCCAGCCGGTCCACCTCGGCATCGCTGAAACGAATGGTGTTCTTCGGGTTCCCCGTTTCGAGGATGGCCTTGACCAGGTCGTTGAGGATGTGGGCCCCGGGCGCCCCACCCCAGCCGAGGTCGGGATATTGGCGTTGGTTCCAGATCGGCCCCCAGGCGCGGCCTTGAATCGTCACCTGGGCATTGATACCCACCGCGGAAAGCAGGTGCTGCACTACCTCAGCGTCCTCCTGATACTGCCCGCCGGTCATGATGGTCGTGTTGATTGACCCCGGAGGGTAGCCCGCCTCCGTCAGAAGCCGCTTCGCCTGTTCTCGATCAGCCCTGAAGCGCTCCCGCTTCTTCTCCTCCGGCCACGAGTACTCCACGCGGGATGAGGGAACGAAGCCGCCGTACACGGCGCTGCCCCGGTTGCTGGCGATGAGCTCCTCGCGGTCGAGGGCAAGGGAGATGGCGCGGCGGACCCGCACGTCGTTCCACGGGGCCTTCTCCAGGTTGAACCAAACGCTGTAGGCCGCCAGTTGAAGCTCCTCCCGCTTGGGCGCGTTCGGGTACTGCTTGCGATAGTCGTCGGCTTCGGCCCGGAGCAACCCGAAGCTCCCGGTGCGGTCGAGCTGCCCGGACCGGAACGCCGCGACCTCGGCGATGTAGTCCGCAAAGTAGACGTTGCGGACTCGATCAATGTAAGGCAGGGGCGAGCCATCCAGACCGCGCTCGTAGTAGCCGGGGTTCCGGTTCAGCGTTAGCTCGATTTCGGGTTTCCAGGAAGCGGGATCGTGGATGAAGGGGCCGGTGCCAATGGCTGTCCTGGCATAGCCGCCCTCGAGGTCCTTCACTTCCCGAGGCAGCATGACATTCTGGAAGTGACCCAGATCCTCGACGAAGTCGGCGTTGGGCTCAGAGAGGCGCAGCACCACCGTGCGGGCGTCCGGTTCCTGGTGGCTGACGCCCAACCAGAAAGCTCTCGCCTGGCTCGCATGCTGGGGAGTGAGGTGATAGTCGATGGAGTACCCAACGTCGGCCGAAGTGAAGGGCCTGCCGTTAACCGGCGAAACGTTCTGCCACTTCACGTCGTCCCGCAGTTTCAGGGTGATGGTGAGGCCGTCTGGCGCGATTTCCCAGCTCGTCGCCAGGAGCGGATTCATGACGCCATCACCGTAGTAGCAGCCACGGGTAGACAGCAGGGCCTGGTAGACGTGAGGGCCCGGCTCGTTCTGGCTGGCCCGCATCAACTCCAGGTTCGTCACGGCGCTGCCGGAGCGGGTAAAGGTGCCACCCCGCTTTGGGGATCCGGCCTCCCGCCAGTGCTCCTTGCCCGATTGGCACTCCTCCGCGGTTTTGCGGTAGGCCTCCTTAACGGCGGCCTTGTCGTCGGAGATAGGGGCATTGGTGGGTGGGGCCGCGGCCCGGGGGGCACATCCGAACACGGCCAGGGCGAAAAGCACCAAGGGCAGAATTGGCGACCGCAACCGTCTCATGCTACCTCCACCGGGACCAGGGCGGGCAGGTTGTAGAGCCGGGAGACGTTTCCCCGCACCAGCTTGTCCCGGTCCTCCGCCGGCAGGTGTCCCAGGTCCCGCGCGATGACCTCCCGGGAATGGGGCCAGGTCGAATTGGGGTGCGGGTAATCGTTGGACCACATGCAGTTGTCGACGCCCCAGCGGGGCAGGAACCAGCCGGAGGCGGCGTCGTTGAAGAAGGTCACGAAGACCTGGCGCCGGAAGTACTCGCTCGGCAGCATCTTCAAGGGCGAGTCCGGGACGCCGCGCCCCGCGTACTTGTCGTACTGGGTGATGAAGAAAGGGAGCCAGCTGACCTCGTTCTCGACGAGGACGATCTTCAAGCTCGGGTACCTTTCGAGAGCGCCCGAGGCGAAGATGTCGCCCAAGGCGTTGGTGGCATAGAGGATCTTCATGTTCACACCGTCCCGGAAGGTCTGGACGATGTTGCGCCCGCGACGGGGCGGGGCGGCCTGGGGTTGGTGGTGGGGATAGGGCTCGCCGGTGAGGATGTGGATGTTGACGGGCATGTCAAGCTCCGCCGCAGCCGCCCAGAAGCGGTCGTAGTGGGGGCTGTGGAGCGGGAGCTCGTCCGGCGGAACCTGCCAGATGAGGCAGCCCCGCAGGCCCGCCCCTTTGCACCGCTCCAGCTCTTCGATGGCGTGGTCGATGTCATAGGTGGAAATCATGGCGATGCCGAAGAGGCGGTGGGGCGCGACCGCGCAGTAGTCCAGGAGCCAGTCGTTGTAGATCCGGAAGCACGCCTCCTGCAGGGTCGGGTTTTTGATGCTGTACTGGTCGAGGGGAAAGCTGGGGTAGAGGACCTCGCCGCTGACACCGTCCGCGGCCATTTCCTTGAGCCGCTCCTTCGGGTCCCAGCCACCGGGGTGGGCCTGGTGCCGGCCGCCCAGCTCCAGCGGTGGGTAGACAGGTGCGTCGTCCTTGAAACGGGCGGGTAAGCGTTCACGCCACAGCGCGACGGGCTCGAGGACGTGAGAGTCGGCGGAGATGAGGATCTCTTCCATTTCGTGCTCCTTTAACGGCATGGGTACTCGAGACACGTGGCATCTGTCATTGACTTGAAAATAAACGCCGGGGGGCCGATTTTCATCCTCTGGGGTGCGGGCGCAAGCCGGCGTTGGCGATTGCGAGCTTCGGTAGGCGGCGGGTTGCCGCCAGATACCCGGAATGACATCGCGCGCCGTCCGTCATTGCGAGAAGCGGTGGGGAGGATCATGCC
>CAZPYZ010000592.1:0-2946 GCA_964590215.1 uncultured Dehalococcoidia bacterium
GGCAGGGTAGCCATGCGGTCATACCGGCCTGAAGTGGGGAGAGAGCCTCAGCCAGCAAGGTAGCCGCTTCGCGGTCCCGAACCATGATTGTCGTTTCCAGAAGGAGTGCGAGGGAATGCGTCTCTACATCGTCTCCTGTGACTCGGGAGCCATGTTGCTGCAAGAACGCACGGACGGCCTGCCTCACCTCTTCTTCACGACCGACATGGGCTAAAGCGAGACGCCTTAAATCCCATTGCCGCACTTGGCTGGGATAACTACTCTCCTCAGCGGCGATTTCGTTGGCGCGCCCAAGTAGCAGCAGAGCGCGATAGAGCGGGATCGCCTCACCGGCCCGGAGACGAGGTCCTTCCTGTTGACCATGCCCTCGCGAAAGCTCGAAAAAGGGGGCTGCGGCGGCCTCGAGGTCTCCATCCAGGAGCCGCAAGCTGCCTTCTACGCCCCTCGCGCGGGCCAGCACATCGGGGTCGTGCGTGCGGGCCGCCAGCTCTTTCAGCTCACCCCAGAGCTCCTCCGCTTTCGGCCGGTTCCCCCAACGAAGAAATTCGTCCCCGCAGCACCAGAGCATGAAGGACAGGGTCCTGGGGTGGACCCCCTGACGAAGGCTGCTGGCGTGTTCCTCGACAAGTTTCCGGACCGATTCCTCCTCTTGTGGCGACGCTGAGATGGCGGCCCAGGTCAGGCCCGCCGCGATAGCCTCGGGATCGCCCAGGCGTAGCGCCAGCTCAAGGGCCGGCCGTCTGAGGGCGCGCGCCTCCTGAAGGTGGCCCGCACCCCATTCCGCCCGCTCCAGCCGCTGCTGAGCCCGGACTTGATAGATGGTGCCTGGAGGCGCATATGCCACAGCACGTTCGGCCCACTCCCGGTACCGCGGGGTACCGAAACCCCGGCCGGTGAACCGCCGCTGCAAACCTTCCAGAGCGAGCAGACTGGCCCGAGCGGCGGTCTCCCGGTCCTGCTCCGGTTCAATCAGTGAAAGCACCAGCGGTGCGATCTCATCAGGCACTCTGAGCGGCTCGCCAGCGGGAAGGAGCGCCTCAGCCAGGGATAGGAGCAGGTGGCAGTGCCGGTCTTTGTCATCGGGGTCCAGCAGGTCCTGCACCGCCAGCGCCTGCTCCAACAGCCGGACGGCCTCGCTGTAGGCGTAAACGCCCATGGCCCGGCGCCCCGCCGCCTCACTGTAGGTCAGGGCCTTCTCGGCGTCTTCCCGTTCGGTGGACTGGCTGAAGTGCTCCGCCAGCTCCGCGGCGTGCTCCTCCGCGCGCCGGCCGTATGCGGACTCCAACGCCCGCCCTACTTGCTGGTGCAGCCGGACCCGGCGCATGGCGAAGATCTCTTCGTACAGGGTCTGGCGGAAGAACGCGTGGGCGAAGCGGAAGGCCAGCGCCATCCCTGGCCCGCTGCGAGGCTCGATCACCGCCGCCCGCGTCGCCTCTTCCAGGCGTGCGGTCAACTCCTCCTCCGGTAGTGACGCGATCTGCTGCAGCACGTCCACTCGGAAGTCGCGACCGATCACAGCGGCGATGGAGAGCAGGCGGTTGCATTCCGGACTCAGGCGTGAGAGGCGCTTCCCGATGACGTCGCGCAGCCCCTCGGGGATATGCATCTCCGGGGCGGTCTCCCCAGTGCGCCGGTAGCGGCCGTCCTGCCGGCTGATTATTCCCTCCTCGACCAGATAGCGGAGGACCTCCTGGATGAACAAGGGATTTCCCTCCGTCTGTCGATGCACCGCCTCGGCGAGGCTGAGGCGAACGTCCTCACCGGTGAGGCTATTCAGCATGCGGCCGACCTCGTCCATGGTGAGGCCGCGAAGCGGAACCCGGACGAAGTTCGAACCCCGCCGCAGTTCCGCCAGGGTGCTGGACAGCGGATGGGCCCGATCGACTTCCACATCGCGATAGGTGCCGACGATGAGGAGCCGAACTCCCGCCAGGTTGCGGGACAGGTGCACCAACAGGTCGAGCGTCGCTCGATCCGCCCAGTGGAGGTCCTCCAACAGCAAGAACAGCGGCTGAACGGCCGCGGCATTCTGGAGGAAACCGGTGACGGCTTGGTAGAGACGCCAGCGGTCGTCCTCGGCGTCACCTGCAGGCCGCAGCTCCACTTGCAGCCGGTCTCTAACCTCGGACACGATGCGCGCCAGGTCGGCCGCGCCGGTCCCAAGCTCGCCACGGAGCTGGTCAGGCTCGCGAGCAAGGACGTACGACCGCAGGGCCTCCACGAAGGGGAGATAAGGCAGAGACAGCGACCCTTCTTCATAGCAGTGGCCCGTTAGCACACGCCCGCTCCGGAGTCCGGCGTAGGTGGCTAGTTGCTCACACAGAGCGGTCTTCCCGATGCCCGGCTCTCCCGCCACCGTGAGAAGCGCACCCTGGCCGGAGATGACGCCATCGAAGGCCGCCTGGAGCTGCCGCAGCTCTGGTTCTCGGCCCACGAAGACACGGCGATACAGCGGGTTAGTCTCGAGTCTCTGGTCCCTCGTCTCGAGTTCCGCCCCACTGCCCGACTGGAGACCAGAGACTAAAGACTCGATACTCCGCCCGACCTCCGCGGCTGATCCTGGACGCTTGGTTTGGTCTTTCTCTAACAACCGCAGGATGAGCGCCTCCAGGCCAGGGGGGCAATCCGTCCGGTGCCACGTGGGATGAACGGGCGGGGTGCTGAGGTGCTGGGTGATGATGGCGACCGATTCCTCGCCGACGAAGGGCGGGCGGCCGCAGACCATCTCGTAGAGCATGCACCCTAGGGAATAGAGATCGGAGCGGACCGTCACCTCGCCGCCCATGGCCTGCTCCGGCGGCATGTAGGCCACGGTGCCGACCATCATCCCCGCCTGAGTCAGTCGGGAACGGTCCAGCGCCATCGCCAGGCCGAAGTCACCGATCTTCGCCACCAGTCCTGAGTCCTGCGTCCTGGGTCCTGAGTGAGGGGTGGTGGGACTTTGGA
>CAZPYZ010000593.1:0-1069 GCA_964590215.1 uncultured Dehalococcoidia bacterium
TGCAGTCCCTGGCGCCGGACCGGAACGCGGGGTCTCTGGTCCGCATCGAGTGGCGGGAGCCCGCGCCCGAGATCAGCGCAGCCGAGACCTACCGGCTGGAGTTCCTCGAAGACGGTAGGTGGCTCCCCATCCGTTTCGTCCGCATCGGTCCGACCGCCTGCGGTCCCGCTGTCGCCCGCTTCCAGGGGGTCGGGGTGTTGCAGGAAGCCTCCAACTTACCCATCGCGACCGGAGACGCTTAGCAGGAGAGAGGACTGCCATGGCAAAGCCGACTTCCGCTGACTGGTTCAACCTGTACGATCGTGCTGTCGCGTTCAAGCAGCTCGCTCCCTGGCGTTGGATGTTGGATAGCCAGGTGTTTGCCGTCCAGGACCCGGCATCGGGAGCTATGGGTTACTGCGTCGTTATGGGCGCCCTGGGCGAGATGTTTGCCCTGGGCGTCTACCGAGGGCAGCGGGGGTTGAGGTCACTGCTAGAAATTCAGACTGGTCAAGCTGATGCTGACGCTGCGATGCTTTCCCAAGATTGCCTGATGGCTTCCTTCGAGGATCGTAGCGCGCTTGGCCAGCCCGATCTCAAAGTCGTCCGGGAACTGGGCTACCGCTTCAGGGGCCGCAACGAATGGCCCCTCTTTCGTAGCTATGTGCCCAACTACGCGCCCTGGTACCTCGAGCAGGATGAGGCGCGCTTCCTGGCCGCCGCATTGGAACAAGGCGCGGTCGTCGCAAACTCCGTGCTCAAGGATCCCAACCACTTGCGCGGGGCCTTGGCCGCGGCCGTTCTGACGCGCCGGCAGGATGCGAAGGGCGGTTGGGCTGAGGACTGGGTCGTACCCGAAGCGGCCGGCGGTGGTGTGGAGGCCCCTCCTGTTGATGAAGTGCGGCTCCAGCGTCTTCGGCGTGCCTCGAAGCCAGTCTCGGGTCCCTGGGAACTGCACCGGACGCCGCTCCCGGGCATCATAGAAGACGGCGGCCGGCCGTACTACATCCAAGCCGTCCTGTGCATGGACCTGACCCAAGGGGTCATCCTCGGGTTTGAGCTGGTAAAGCCCGACCAGGGCGCCGGGGGG
>CAZPYZ010000593.1:1169-2939 GCA_964590215.1 uncultured Dehalococcoidia bacterium
GACCACGTCAAACTCCGACGGGTGACTTCGGAGGGACAGCGACAAAGGCTCACCGTTCCGCGGCACAAGGAGCTCGATTCTGGAACGCTCCACGCGTTCTACCGGCAGGCGGCCAGGTTCATCCCAACGGAGGACTTGGCGGGGTACTTCTATTCCGGCTAGCGCGGTACACGACTGTATGGCTGCCGGCCCATATTCTCTGCTGTTGAATGCCAGAGTCTCCACCGGGGATCCGGCCTCGCCCTTCGCTGCGGCGGTCCTGGTCTCCGGGGACCGAATCGTTGCCGTAGGAGGCGCCGCGGACCTTCGGGAGCTGTCCGGTCCGGGAGCCACGGTCATCGATTGCCAGGGCGGCGCCCTCCTTCCAGGCCTGCACGACGCCCACATCCACCTGCTGGCTACGGCCAGCCGGCTCAGCGCGGTCGACTGCGCCGCGAGTCGCTCTCTTGCCGATATCCAGGAGGTCCTGAGGGGCAGAGCCAGGCAGTTACCCGCCCGCGCCTGGGTGCGGGCCGTCGGGTACGACGAGACTGCCCTGGTGGAGCGCCGCCACCCCACCCGCTGGGACCTGGATGCAGCCGTCCCGCACCGCCCGGTTCGCCTGCAGCATCGCTCCTATCACGCCTGCGTCCTCAACAGCGCGGCGCTCCAGATCGCCGGGATTGGACCCGAAATGGAGGAACCTGCTGGGGGCGTCATCGAGCGGGACCTGGAGAGCGGCGAACCCACAGGCCTTCTGTACGAAACTGCCCAGGACCTGGTCCGACGGGTAATGCCCCCCCTCTCCCAGGCCGAGGTGGAGGATGGCGTCATGTCCGTAAGTCGGGAACTCCTGAGCTGGGGGGTCACCGCCCTCCAGGACGCCACCGAGTCGAACGTTGTTGCCGACGTCCACCTGTTCAGCGGGCTGCAGGAAAAAGGGCTGCTGCGCCAGCGCGCGGTCGTGATGGGGAGATTCGACCTTGCCGGCCAGCCCGGTGACGGGCCCAGGGCCGCCCGCCTCCACCTCGGCGCCGTCAAGATAGTTCTGGATGAGAGCACCGGCCGTCTCTATCCCGACCCCGACGACGTGAGGGAACGGGTGGTGCGGGCCCACCGGGCGGGGCTTCAGGTGGCGATCCACGCCGTGACTCGTGAGGCGGTGGATGCGGGGCTGAACGCTATCGAACACGCGCAGGGGCTTCATCCCCGAGCCGGCCTTCGCCACCGCATCGAGCACTGCTCGGTGTGCACGCCCGAAGCGGCCCGCCGCATCGCCTCCCTGGGCGTGCTGGTCTGCACCCAGCCGGGCTTCGTCCACGAGAGTGGCGACCGCTACCTTTCAGAGGTGGCCCCGGACCAGATCCCCTGTCTCTACCCCCTGCGGAGCCTGCTGGACGCGGGGGTGACTCTGGCGGGGGGGTCCGACAGCCCGATAGCCGTCCTCAACCCCCTTGTCGCGATCCACGGGGCGGTCACCCGACGCTCTCGTTCCGGCCACCGGGTTGGCAGCGAGCAAGCCATTCCTCTCCGGTCCGCGGTGGCCATGTACACGGAGGGCGCCGCCGCGGCGTGTTTGCAGGAGCAGCACCTGGGCCGCATCGCTCCCGGGTACCTGGCGGACCTCGTCCTGTTCGCGCAAGACCCTTTCGCGCTTCCTCCTGATGCCCTTCTTGAGGTCCGCGCAAGCCTCACTCTGGTTGGGGGCGAGATCGTCTGGGACGGAAGGCGCTAAGGCTAGCCAGGTGAACCTGAAAGCCCCGCTGGCCGTAGTGCGTGGTGCGTCGTGAG
>CAZPYZ010000594.1:0-479 GCA_964590215.1 uncultured Dehalococcoidia bacterium
CCGCGTCGCGGGGCGCAACGCCGCTGCAGAGCAGCCCTGGCGTTGACCACCGCTGGAGGCTGCGCTCGTCGTGAGGCACCAGCAGGGCGGGCCCGGCAATACCATGCGGCGATTGCATCACCGCTCCAGCATGCAGGCGAGGCTCACTCGGTACATCACGAACGCACAGGTTGACGGCGTAGAGAGACGTGCGTATCCTGGTGGGTATGGGTCGTGCTGCCCATGGCGGGGCCACCCGCGTGCCATGGGCACGCCCGCGCTCGTGAGATGCCGGTGGTATCCTATGAGGGAGCCGCACAGACTGTCACGGAGGTGCCATGATGCCATTCGGAGGCCCTGACTGGCTCGCGTTAACTCCGGAACCAACCTTAGAGCCGGAGATCCCCATCTGCGATCCCCATCACCACTTCTGGGACTTGCGCACCGAGCGCATGCCCTACCAACGCTATCTGCTCCACGAACTGTCCGCCGATATGCAC
>CAZPYZ010000594.1:489-2939 GCA_964590215.1 uncultured Dehalococcoidia bacterium
GCGGGCCACGGTGTTTATTGAGGCCCGCGCGATGTATCGCGCGGGCGGACCAGAGGAGATGCGTCCGGTGGGCGAAGTCGAATTCGTCCAGGGTCTGGCCGCTGCCAGCGCCAGCGGTGTATACGGCCCCGGCCAGGCGGCAGCCGCCATCGTCGGTCACGCCAACCTGAATCTGGGCGAACGGGTGGCAGCGGTGCTGGACGCGTTGCAGGCGGCCAGCCCCAACCGGTTTCGGGGGATCCGCCATTCCGTGACCTGGGACCCCCACCCCGAGGTGGACAACACGGCCGCGCACAGAATGGCGGGTCAGCTGGCCAGTGACCATTTCCGGGCCGGCGCGCGGGTGCTGGCCCGCAAGGGTTTGTCCCTCGAGGCATGGCTGTATTTCCCGCAGCTGCCCGAATTGGCGGATTTCGCCAGGGCCGTCCCCGACCTGACCATCATCCTGAACCATATTGGCGGCCTGCTGCGGGTCGGCCCGTACGCCAACCGGGACCACGAGGTGCTGGCCACCTGGCGGAGCGGTATCGCCGCCGTGGCCGCGTGCCCCAACGTCACCATCAAACTCGGTGGCATCGGCATGCCCCGCACCGGCTTTGACTGGCATGCCCGGAGCAAGCCCATCGGCTCGGAAGAGCTGGCGGCGTCGATGGCTCCCTTCATGACGTACTGCATCGAGCAGTTCGGCCCCAACCGGTGTATGTTCGAAAGCAACTTCCCGGTGGATAAGGTGTCCTACTCCTACAACGTGCTGTATAACGCCTTCAAACGGTTGTCCACGGGCTACTCGGCGGCCGAGCGCGCCGCCATGTTCCATGACACGGCGGCGCGTGTCTACCGGATACACGTCTGACGCGCCGACGACAGACGGTCGTGTCGCATCTGTTGGTTCAGCGGCATTTCTGATATGATCTGTCCTCAGGCTTCAGCGTGATACGACGGGATGACGGACACACGCCATCACTCGAGCAAGCTACGGAGGGTACCACTATGGCCAGACTCACTCCCATCACCAGCAAGGACCAGGTAGCCACCAAGGACCACGCGATCGTGGACGCCATCGTGGGGAGCCGGGGTGCGCTGCAGGGACCATTCACGATGTTCCTCCACTGTCCGGAGCTCGCTGGGCGCGTCGCACATCTGGGGGCCTTTGTCCGCTTCGAGGGCTCGCTCGATATGCGGGTGCGGGTGCTCGCCGCGATGACCGCCGCACGTGAGTTCGAGGCGGTGTATGTGTGGGGCGCACAGGCTGGCGGAGCCCGTCGGCAGGGCGTGCCGGAATCGACCATCACGGCCATCCGCGAGAAGCACACGCGCGGCATCCCGCCCGAGGATGCCCAGATCGTGGAGTTCACGCAGCAGCTCCTGCAGAAGCATCGGGTCGATGATGCTACCATGAAGGCCATCCAGACGCGCTTCGGCAACGAGGGGTTGATTGAGCTCACGGGGGCGATCGGCTACTACAGCATGCTCGCCATGACCGTCAACGCCTGCGAACTGGAAGCGGGACCGGGTGCCGAGGTGCTGAAAGTTTAGGTTGGATCAGGGTGTGAGGGAGGACGCCAGCCATGTTGCAACGCTCGAATATCGTCTCGTCAGAAGCGGAGCTGCAGGACTTTTACGGGCAGCTCCGCTCCCAACACGTCACCCCGGCGTGGATCTCAGGGGGCGTCAGTGTCGAGCCCAAGAGCAAGGCCGTGCCCTATGTGTGGCACTGGCGCGACCTGCGTCCCCAAGCCATGCGGGCGGCCCAGCTCGTCGGCACCGAACAGGCCGAACGCCGGGTGCTCCGCTTGCACAACCCCGAGCTGACAGGCTCGTCCGCGAGTAATACCCTGGTCGCCAACATCCAGATCGTGATGCCCGGCGAGATCGCCCGTGCCCACCGCCATTCTCCATCGGCGCTGCGCTTGATCATCGAGGGCCAGGGCGGCTACACGGTGGTGAACGGCGCCCCCATCCCCATGTCCCCGGGGGACCTCGTGTTGACGCCCAATTGGACCTGGCACGATCATGCGAACGACACCGATGCGCCGATGATCTGGCTCGATGGCCTGGACACGCCGCTGGTGCGGATGCTGGAGGCCGGGTTCTACGAGCAGTATGACGGGGATACCCAACCCGTCGGCGAGGGTGCCGATCCCTCCCTCGCGAAATACAGCGCTGGGGGTCTGCGGCCGGCGTGGGAACCGGCGCCTGCCGCACGGTACTCACCCCTGTGGCACTACCCGATGTCCCAGGTGCGCCCAGCCCTGGAACGGCTGGCGGCTGAGGGGACCGGTAGCCCGTTCGACGGGGTGATCTTCGAATACACCAACCCTGTGACCGGTGGGCCCGCCATGCCGACCATTGCGTGCTACATCCAGTTGCTGAGCCCAGGAGAGCACACCCAGGCCCACCGTCACGTGTGCTGCACGAATTACCACGTCATCGAGGGCTCCGGCTACTCG
>CAZPYZ010000595.1:0-2937 GCA_964590215.1 uncultured Dehalococcoidia bacterium
TCACCCCGTAGTCCCCGCCCCAGTCCCCGTCCCCCAGAAAGGCGGTGCCGGGATCGCCGTCGAACATGTCCAGGTCCCGCCCGAAGGCCGGGTTCCAGCCGATCCAGGTCAGGGAGAGGACCTGGCCGCCCCGCTGTGCCAGCAGCGGGGCCAGATTGACCGCCGGGTCGAGTCGCTGGGGGGCGATCGCCTCCTCCCCGAACTCCACCAGTTCGGCGCTGCCGTGCTGCGCCGCCGCCACCGCGGACCAGGGAAGCTGCACGAAGTCGAAAGGCGCGCCCGGTTCTGGCGGCGGCAGGGTCTCGCCGCCGATCCGGTAGATGGTGAGGCCGTGGACTGGCAACGCCAGGCCCGGAAAAAGCGCCGCTGTCCAGAGAAGCGCGGCAATCCCCCGCTGCATGGGACAGCCTCCTCTCCCGTCTTGGAATTGTAGAGTTATTATACACAAAAAGAGGAGGGCAGATCAACCGCGATCCGCCCTCCTCCCTTTTGCCGGCTGCGGGAACAGCGCCTTTACTGACCAAAAGAAGCCTTGATGTGGCCCCAGGTGTCGTTCTCTACCGCGGTCGGCAGGCGCTCGGTGTCGACCGGGAGGAGGATGAAGTCGCTGAAGGAGCTGGCATTGCCGAAGATGTCGGACTGGCCGCCCAGCACCCACTTGGCCGTGCGCGGGTCGTCCTCGGAGGGGCCGTTGTCATTGTCCACCACCTGCAGGCCGGCGCCGACGACATCGCCCTCGACAAAGTCGTGGCGCACGCTCACCTCGGGGCCCTGGTAGTTGAAATCGTCCCAGGCCACGGTGTACCACTCGGCCTGGAGGGTGGCCTCGCTGCCGTGGCTGCCGTTGAGGTTGAAGGAGGTGGGGCAGCAGGAGAACGGCTCCTTGTCGTGCCAGTCCGAGGTGCTCATCCAGAACCAGTACCAGCCGAAGGGCGCCAGGGCCGGCCAGCGGTAGTGGCCGGTCTGCGCCTGGCGGCCGCGGTTGCGCTTGAGTTCCTCGTCGCTGCCCTCGAAGGCCCAGAAGAAGTCGCCGCTGTGGTCCGCGTCCAGGCCGACCTCGATGCTGTCGTCCTGGCCGCAGCAGCCAAAGCCGCCCGCGTCGCGGTCCCACACATCGTCGAAGCGGTCGTAGACATAGTAGAGGCGGTCCAGGTCGTCATTCCAGCCCATGGCGAAGCGGAAGTTCAGGTTGGCCGTGTCGATCTCGCGGCCTACGTCCCCTTCGGCCACCGCGGTCTGGAAGATGTCGATCCAGTATTCCTGCGGCAGCACATCCCACTCGGAAATATCGCCGTTCAGGTTGGGCAATTGGGCAGTGGGCCACTGCCAGGCGGCGAAGACCTGGCCTTCGGGCACATGCGCCCAGGCGCCGGCGCTCAGGCCGAGGACACAGGCAACCGCAGCCAACCCGCTCGCTCTCTTCTCCATGCTAAGGCCTCCTTTGGCTTGAAAAGTCCCTATATACTACAACTCCTGGGAAGGATGTGTCAAGCAATATTTTTACGAGTCCCCGCCCAGGGGGGTGCCGGTGGTCCAGGGCATGGCGCTCTGGCCCAACTCCCGGCGCCGGGACGCCTCCTCCAGTTCCCTGGCCCTGGCCAGGTGGCGCTGCGCCGCCGCCTGCTCGCCTTGCTGGAGGCAGACCTGGCCGAGGGCGTGGTGCGCGCGGCTGTACCCGCGGTCCAGGGCGATGGCCTGCTCAAAGGCCGCCGCGGCCCGGGCGAGCTGGCCGGCCTGGAAATACTCCACCCCCAGGTTGTAGTGGGCCTGGGCCAGGCGCGGCTCGAGCTGGATGGCCTTCTGGTGCTGGAGGATCGCCTGCTGGCGCTCGCCCCTGAGCGAGAGGGCGATCCCCAGGTGGGTGTGGGCCGGGGCGAAATTCGGGTCCAGCTCGATGGCCCGCCGGTGCTCGCCGATGGCCTTGTCCAGCAGCCCCTGCCGGGTATAGGCCACCCCCAGATCGTCGTGGGTCTTGGCCACCGCCGGGGTCAGGCGCGCCAGGTACTCCCTGGCCGCGATGTCCGACACGGAATAGGTGGCGTCGGTCCAGGCCAGGAAGAGGATGGGGATGCCGAAGTAGACTCCCTGCTTGCCGGTCTCGAACAAATAGGCGAAGAGGGCCCAGCGCTGCCGCGCCTCTTCCAGCCAGCGGCGCGCGCTCCACTGCCTGGGGGGAGGCTCCGGGGCGCCGCTGTCCTCGGCCACCAGGTTTTGGCGGATCTCCTTCTTGCGCACCTTCCACATGAAGCCGTCGTAGTAGTAATGCATGAAGGCCGAGGTGGCGATCAATATCTTGACCAGGTCGTAGATCAGAAAGTTCTGCGTGGCCCGCGCCATGACTTCTATCCCGCCGTAGGCCAGGATCAGGGCTGCGTAGAACAGGACGATCCGGAACCGGCCGTCCGCGAACAGGAAGCGGAAGAAGGAAGCGCCCAGTTCCCGCGAGCGCCTGAGCACCCCGTGGTTGTAGATCCAGACGATGGCGAAATACTGGATGTCGTGGGCCAGGGCGGTGATGGCGTAGCCCAGGAGGATGTCCTCCAGGACGATATAGGCCCAGTAGACCGTGAGAAAGGTGGTGGCCGAGATCGCCAGCTTGGGCCAGATGACCGGCAGGCCTCGCAGCCGCTCCCGCGCCAGGTTGGCCAGGTAGAGGCCGGACACCAGCAAGGTGGCCCAGGACATCCCCTCCCTCACCCAGGCGACGTGCTGGGGCTGGATCCAGGTGTAGAACCCGAAGCCGTAGCGGTGGCAGCGCTCCAGGAAATTGATCAGGTAGTGCGGGCTGTCGATGATGATGTACCCCAGCCAGGCGGCGCTCAACAGCCAGTCGAGGCGGGCGCTCAGGCGCGCGGGCCTGCGCCGCTTGACCTCGTAGATCCGCATGAAGCCGTAGTGCTGCATGAAGAAGTGCCACAGGTCCCACAGCGCCAGGAA
>CAZPYZ010000596.1:0-2924 GCA_964590215.1 uncultured Dehalococcoidia bacterium
AGGGCGGAAGGCAGAAGGCAGAGGGCGGAGGGCGGAAGGCAGAAGGCAGAGGGCCTCTCCCGGCCCCCTGGAGAGCCTCAGGACAGTGCTCAGGCAACGTCGCGCCCCTACAGGCGGAAGGTGGGGGAAGGCGCCGGGCCTACGCGAGGTAGCGGAGCCAGACGTAGAGGGTGCTGAGCATCAGGGAGACCGCGGTGACCGCGGCGCCCGGCAGCAGGAAGGCGCGGAAGGTGATGGGATAACCGCTGCGCTCGGCGAACTGGATGACCGTGACGTTAGCGGAGGCCCCGATGGCGGTGAGATTGCCCCCCAGGTCGGCGCCCAGGGCAAGAGACCACCAGAGGGGCTCGGCGGGGAGGTACCGAGCCAGCTCCTGGACCAACGGGATCATGGTGGCGGTGTAGGGTATGTTGTCGATGACGCCGGAAAGGAGAGCGCTGCCCCAGAGGATGACCATGACGGTGAGAGTGAGGTCCTGCCCGGTGGCCTGCAGGGCGGCCTCGGCCAGCAGCTTGATGGCGCCGGTGTGGACGAGGCCGCCGACGAGAATGAAGAGCCCGATGAAGAAGAAGAGGGTCGTCCACTCGACCTCCCGCAGCGCGTGGTGAGGGTCGCCTCCGCCCCAGAGCAGCAGGGCTGACGCGCCCAGGAGCGCGATGGTGGCGGGCTCGTAGCCCAGGGGGCCGTGAAAGAGGAAGCCTACCAGGGTAAGGCCCAGGACCAGCAGCGATTTCTTGAGCAATACAGGGTCCCGGATTACGTCATCATCCCGCATGTTCATGACCTGCCCTTGAGTCGCAGGGGTGACCCTCATCTGGCTGCGGAAGAGGGCCCAGACGATGAGCACAGAGAAGGGGAATATCAGCAAGGCGATGGGAGCCAGGTTTGCCAGGAAGGCGATGAAATCGAGCCCGGAGGCGCTCCCAATCAGGATGTTGGGCGGGTCGCCGATGAGGGTCGCAGTCCCGCCGATATTGGAGGCGATGACCTCGGCGATGAGGAGGGGTCGGGGGTCCAGCTCCAGCAGGGACGCCAGGAAGATGGTGACCGGGGCGATGAGGACCACGGTGGTGACGTTGTCGAGGGCGGCCGAAGCGACGGCGGTGAGAGCGGAAAGGCTGAGGAGCACCAGGAAGGGGCGGGCGCGGGCCAGCTTGGCCGACCGGATGGCCAGCCACTCAAAGACGCCCGTCGTCGCCATGACGTTGGCCATGACCATCATGCCGGCCAGGAGGAAGATGACGTTGAGGTCTATGGCCTCAAAAGCCTCGTGCTGGTCCAGGACTTTGAGGAGGATGACGAGGGCCGCTCCCAGGAGGGCAATAACCGTCTTGTGGGCCCACTCGGCGATGATGGCGGCGTAGCTGAGGACGAAGAGGACCGCGGCGATGGCGAGGGGGTCCACCTAGCCTCCAGCGTGCCGGCGCCGCCACCAGGCCAGCATGATGTCGAGGAGGTCGATGTGTCCGGACACGCGGCCATGCTCGTCCACCACGGGGGCGCCCTGGAGCCCGGATTGGCGCAGCAGATGAGCAGCCTCTCGCAGGGACGCGCCTGCGGACACGGCCACAGGGGCCCGCATCAGCTCACCGGCGTTCTTTGCGTGGAGGTCCCGGGTCAGCTCCGCAGCCCGGTCTGGGTCCAGGAGATCGGCGAGCAGCTCCTCCGGCATCACGTCGAAGAGCAAGTCCTCAATGATCAGATTGGTGGGGATGATACCTGCCAGGTCGCCGCTGGCGTCCACTACTGCGATGGCGTTGGATCCACGGGCCCGCGCCAGCAGCGCGGGGAGCTCCGCCAGGGAGGTATCTACGGTCACTGTGAGGGCCGGGGTTTGAAGGTCGGCCACGCGCGGCTCCGCCTCGGGAGCCTGGCTTGCCGCTCCTTCCTGTGCCACCGTATCGAGGGGACGGGCTTAGACGCGGGTGGAGACGGGCTGGCCCTCGGCCACCTCGGGCACCTGCATGGCGAGGTGGACCAGAGGCTCGTTGGTGGCGTTCCAGTTCTTGTGGGGCACGCCTTTGGGCATGTAGACGATGCTGCCGGGCGGGGCCTTCAGGTGCTGGCCGTCGATCTCCAGGTCCATGGTGCCGCTGATGCAGTAGTAGATCTGGTCGAAGATGTGGGTGTGGAGACCGGCGGGGGACCCGCCGCCGGGAGGCACCTGGATGCAGTCGATGCGGCAGTTGTCGCCGCCGCTCTGGCGGCCAAGGAGGTGCTGGGAGATGCGCTCGGTGGGGCTGAATTTCTTGGGATCGACGGTGCGGACGTAGTCCATAAGAGGCCTCCGGAAGGGAGATAGCGGGGGCAGTATCGCATGCTGCCGCTGCTTTGTGCTAGGATGCCGGAGTCCTGAGGCCAAGGTCCAACGTCCAAAGTCATGATGACGTGAGCGACCGAAGGCGGACGGACGTGCAGGCAAGATGCCTGCGCTCCCCGGTGCCGTCCCAGGCGGTAGTGAGCAGGAGGTGTGCTATGGGTGATCTGTCTGCTGAAACAACGAAAACGCTGCTGCGACGGATGCTGCTGATCCGGCGGTGCGAGGAGCAGGTGATCCATTTTGCGACGGACCACAGCGACCTGCTAACGGGCCACTACCACGTCTACATCGGCCAGGAGGCGACGGGAGTCGGGGTTTGTCACGCGCTGGCGCCGGGGGACGTGGTGTTCACGACGCATCGCAACCACGGGCACGTCATCGCGCGAGGCGGGGAGCCGGGTCCGGTGCTGGCGGAGATAATCGGGAAAGAGACGGGGTACAACAAAGGTCGGGGGGGTACGTTCCATGTGACGGCGCCGCACCTGAACATCTTGCACACGTCGGCCATCGTGGGGGGGTGCATGCCGTTGGCGGCGGGGGCGGCGCTGTCGGCCCAGCAGCGTGGGACCTCGGATATCGGCGTTGCCTTCCATGGCGAGGGCGC
>CAZPYZ010000597.1:0-2914 GCA_964590215.1 uncultured Dehalococcoidia bacterium
CTGCTGCAAGCACGTGATCCCCTACCTGCGTCAGCGGGGAGGCGGCCACATCATCAACTTCGGTCAGGGTGAGCTGGGGCACGGCCGCGCCGATGGCCACCTCGTCTACGCCGTCTCCAAGCTGGCGATCCGGGCCTTCACGGGACACCTGGCGGAGGAGGTCAGGGAGTGGAACATCTGCGCCGTTAGCCTGGGGCCCGAGCACACCATCGCGACGGAAGAGGCGCCGGAGGAGGCGCGCCAGCGCCTCGCCGCTCCCAGCTCCGTGGGCGACCGCTACGTCCAGGCCGCCGATGCGCCCATGGAGTGGAGCGGAAAGCAACTCACCATGAAAGACGGCAAGCTGGCCGTCATGGGTGGATGAGGCGTGGTCCTGGGAGACACGCAATGCGTAAATGCGTGATGCGTGATGCGTGAACGAAGGGATGGTACGTATCACGTATCACCTATCACGTATCAGTTGTCATGTTTTGGATCGTTCGTAGAGGATTGCGATGATCTACACCCTTGAACAGTTCTCCGATGATATCCGGGGCTCCTTGCAATCCTGGGCCGACCCGAAAGACGCGGTGCTCTCCATGGGGCCCTTCATGCAACGGTTGGCCAGGGAGGGGGGTGATCTATGGCAACTGGGGGAACCGGCCGCCATCAGCAGCGGATTGCCGGGCAGGCGTCTGGTCAGGGACCCCGAAGGGCGCTTCACTCTGCTCTTGGCCCAGTACCCATCGAACACCGCCACCACGATCCACAGCCACGAGGGATGGGTGGTGATCTGCCTCCTGAATGGGAGCGAGCGATACACCAGCTGGCGCAGGGCGGACGATGGAAGCGATCCCGGGAGAGCGCGGCTGGAAGTGGCCCAGGACCACCACCTGGTTCCCGGGGACCTGGCCTACCTATACAACCAGCCCTTCAACATCCACCGCCAATGGCCCCAGGCCGAGGGTGCCGTCGAGATCGTGCTCATGGCCGGGCGCGGCAGGCGCCTCTTCAACATCGACGAGGCCACCGGCGAATGCGAAGCAGCGCCGGACCTGGGGCGATGAGCGCACCATCAGGGACTGTTTGTTGTCGTTCCGAGCCGGTCTACCTCAGCAACCTTCATCCTCCGCGGGCCTGTGCCGGCGTGGCAATCTGGGGCCGGTGAGGGCGCTTCACCTCAACGAACTGCCGCCCGACCCCATCCACCGTGAAAGCAGGGGGCACTATGGGCGCGTCCGTTTTCGCCAACGATGAACCCGGCGTTGGCCGTGCCGTCGGAAGGAACGCAGGCATAGACGCTCTCCACGATGGACTGGACTGCGAAGGGGACTGCCCTGTCGTCATCTATCTGCCCGCGGGGGAGCGCCAGCAGGACAGGGACTGGGACGCGGCGTCTGGATGATGGTCATCCCTATAGGGCCGGCCCGTGTATCGGCCCTGGATGTACACCCTTCGACTCGGCTCAAGGGAAACTCCGGTGCGCCCCGATGGGTTACCATGGCGCCGCTCATGGCAAGTGACCGGCTAGAAGCACGGCCGGAAAGCCGGTGACACTGGGGCTGCGCCCCAGACCCCAGGTTCACGCAGCCATAGTTCCCCGCCTCCCTCGACTGAGTGCGGCTTTCCGGCCGTACTCCTAGAGAACCTCTTGCCCCCCGGGCGCAAAGGTCTGCAGCAAGGCGAGCGCACCCTCCATCCCTTCATCTGCGTCTGGGTTCCCTCCAATGCTGGGATCGAAATTCGGGTCGAGGAACAGCTCCGTGAGACCTGCTTCCGCGTAGCGGCGAATGTCCTCTCGGATCTCGTCCAGGCTCCCCCAGAGCGGGCGGCGGCCTTTCCCCTGAGGGGCATCGTACACTCGCACGGTGCCCCGGCTCACCAACCGCAACGCCGCTCCATCCCTCCGGCTCCCGGCGGCCGCGTCCCGAAGCTGCTCGGCGAGAGGGGCCACCTCGGCGAGGGGCACGTTCCCGCCGATGAACCCGTCTCCCAACTGCACCACCCGCCTGATGACGGTGGGCCCGTAACCGCCGATGAGGAGCGGTGGATGGGGCCGCTGCACCGGCTTCACCTCCACCATGGCCTGTGGCACCTGGTAGAACTCGCCGTGGAACTCGACCATCTCCTCGGTCCAGATGGCCTTCAGGCAGCGCAAGAACTCATCGGCGCGCTTCCCGCGCTCCCGATAAGGGACCCCCACTGCCTGGAACTCATCCCTGGACCAACCCAGACCCAACCCTACGTCCAACCGCCCTCCCGACACCTGGTCCAGGGTCGCCAGCTCCTTGGCCATCACCAGAGGTGAGTAGTAGGGCATGAGGAGCACGCCCGTGCCCAGGCGGATCCGGTCCGTTACCGCAGCCACATACGCCAGGGAGACGACGGGGTCCATGGTGCGCGTGAAGGCCGCAGGCCAGGGTTGCCCCTGCATGGGCGGATAGTCATTCTGAGGCCGGGCCGGATAGAAGAGGCGCTGAAACGTCCAGAGGCCATGGTAGCCCAGCCTGTCCGCCTCTTGGGCCACGCGGCGCTGGTTTTGAGGCGTGGCCCAGGCTCCCCCGATGGGAAGGGCAAAACTGAGCTTCATTCGCTATCCTTGGTGGGCATCATCTTACTTCTTGCAGGCCGTGATAATCGGAGGCCCTCGGTCACCTCAGAGGCGGTGATCTCGTGCGATACGTGGCATATCTCATTGAGAGCCCGCCCTCGCGACTTTACTCAGTCCAAAGACGATGGGCGGGCGGGGCAACCTGGGGTTGGAGGGGGCACCGCGCCTGAACGGATTGTCGCCCCACCCCAGATCGCCACGACGACAGGATCCTCGGTGGTGCTTGCTTGGTTCGGTACGTCGGCTCGCAATGACATCACGCACGGGGGCCGCGCCGTCATTGCGAGGCCGGACACAACCTGCCACTGGTCACCGAGGGTCCGC
>CAZPYZ010000598.1:0-2910 GCA_964590215.1 uncultured Dehalococcoidia bacterium
TGAGGCCCGTGAGGACGTGGAAGGCATGGATGCCCGTAAGGGTGAAAAAGACGGTCCCGAAGAGCCACCAGCTCTCGCCAGGACACGGGAGCCAGCGGCATGTCTACGCGGAGGCCTCACGTACCTCAAGACTGATGCCGTCCAGCGCCGGTATCTCGTCGCCCTGCCGGAGACCGAGCAGCAACCACCCTTCGATGACCTCCCGCAGCTCCTCCCGGCACGTCTCGACTGTTGCCCCGCTGGCCCAGACGCCGGGCAGCTCCGGGACATTGGCGAAGAACTGACCATCCTCCATCAACTCGTATTGGGCATGCCGCAGGGCGGCGCCGATGTACTCGGTCAGCATCACATCTCCTCGTGCCTGACGGTGCGGCCGGCCCCGTAGTCCACCTTCAGCGCAGCCAGCACAGGATCGCCCGACTCCAGGAGCTCGACTAGGTAGGGCTCGGCCTGATCCGCCGAAGGCGCCGGGAGCTGGTCAATGAGCTGGTGCAGGCGGTCCTTCGTGGTCATGGCCTCATTCCTTCTCCTCCTCGCAGAACCGTGGCGTGGGCGGCCGCGTAGAGGACGCTGTGTCTGATCCCGGCCAGCAGCGGCCTCAAATGTCACGGCCGCAGATCCATGGGTAGTGTCCCGAACGGCGCTGGCTCCTGGATCACCAAGTGGGGGATCTGTCCGTTGAGCCGCAAGAGGTCGTCTCGGTCGTAGGTATGCATGGTACCCACTTCCAGGTAAACAGCGGTGGCCAGGTGCGTCGCGTCCCGACCGTCGAGCCGTGGGAACCGCCGCTGTAAGCTCCTGGCTTCCTGGGCGACGAACCAGTCCACCTCGACCTTTCTAATCCAGCGGTTCCGGAAGAAGTCCGTCAAAACTTGCTCTGCCACTTCCTCTTGCGGGGAATCCGGGACTTTGAACACTTCGACCAGCGTCAGCATCGAGGTGTAGAGTTCGATTTCACCGTTCCTCGCCGACTGCAGCACCGCCTGACAGATGTGCGCCCGGCCCGTCTCGTTCCACAGGGTCGCCACGAAGGGCGATGACTCCCAGTAGACCTTAGGGCTGGCGTTGGCCACCCCAGCGCTCCCTCAACCATTCCTCTGAGGGCCTGCCACCTGTTAGGTTGGGCATGATACCCCGGATGTGTTCGGGGCCCGGCAGCTCGCCGATTTCGTCGAGAACCGTCAACTCGGTTATCTCGGCGATCTCCCGCCCTTCCTCATGGGCAAAGGACCTGAGCAAACCCTTCACAACCACCTCCCGACCCAGCGCCGTCCTCACCTGGTCGAACATCTCTTGTGTGAAGTAGCATCGCGTCGCCCGGCCGGTCGCCCAACTGTAGACGTTGAAATACCTGCGCCCCCGCAACGTGACCATTGCCAGTTCCCCCCCTACGGAGCCCCACTGTTCCACCTTCCTAGCCATCAGTTGCCGAACGTTCAGGTCGAGCCGCTCGGTCAGCTCGACCCGTCGATGGTCGGCCTGAACGGTGATCTGGCTGAGAGCGTCGCGTCTCAGCAACTCCCCTAGATCCTGGCACCGCTCGAGCCAGGGATAACTCAGTCCCTGGGGCCTGTTCGGCCCCTCCTGGAGCGTTCGGAGGCCCGCGGTTGCGGCGAAAATGACCTGCTCGCTCAGGTCTAGGTCCTCCACCATGGACTCCGGTACCAGCTCGACAGTCGGGCTGCTGGAGTGCAGGGAGCGGATCAGCCAGCGGAGGGTGGGCCCTGTCGCGCCGGCGTCGCGGGCCACGTCGTTATCCGTCTCGCGCAGCACGGCAAGCACGGCGCCGAAGGCCTCCAGGTACGCCCTGGCGTCAAAGAGGGACTCCGTCCCCTCAAACTCTACGGTGACCGCGCGGTCAACCATCTAGCGAGCCCTCGCCGTCACGGCTCCATGTGCGGAGGAAGAACCGGGGTCACGTTCTGGGCAGCAGTTTGCGCAGCTAGGTTCGCGTGCTGCTCCTGCTCCCAGTGCCTCTGGATCGCGGCGTCGTTCCCCGCCTGCCCCACCTGAATTGACCCGAGTGCAGGAACCGTCTGCAGAATGGTCCTGGCTTGTTCCAGAATGGCGTGTGCCTCGCCCACGGCCCTCACAGGCTCTGGGGCAGAAGTCAAATCCTCCGCCGCCTCAACAGTCGTACCTAGTTCACGACTCAAGGCCCTTGCTCGCCTGACAAGGCCCTCCACAACGGTCCAAAGGTTTGCGGCGTTGGTCCAATCAGAATTACTCTGCACTGTCTCCACGACCGCTAGGACGTCGACAGCTCTTTCTAGAAGGTCTTGCCACTCTGGCTTTTCGGCAGCATCCTGACTCGTCATCCTTTTGTCCTTGCCCTCGTGATCACTTCCTCTTGGCAGATCCGTAGCCGCGGTGCTGGCTCAGGGGCTCCCCTTTCGACATCGAATGGCCGGTGTCCCGGTAGACGATGCATTCTTCGTACCAGTCATGCGCTCTGTCGAACCACCGCTCGATGCGGTTCCAGAGCCCGGTTTTTCTGAAAAGGTCGTCTCCCACCTTCCCGAGGAGGAATGGTTTCGTCTCTGCACCGTGGAAGGCCTTAAACTTCCGCATGCCCCTGACCACGATGGTTGACCCTCTGCTGAGGGAATAGAGGCGAGCGGTGGAGCCGCATTCCGGGCAAGGCTTCCGCAGTTCCGGGGGCACGTTCATTGCCTGCTCCAACGGATGGCGATTGGAGCACTGCACCGGCCCGAACGACACTGTTCCCATATCTTCTCGCCTGCTAACATGCGAACGCCTCCCGCTCTTGGCCGGGCGGAAGGTGTCCTGCGGGCCGTCTGAGCTACGCTCGGGTGGCCTCCTTTTCCGCAACGCGGCGGTTCTGGCGCATGAATACCTCCAGGTCCGCCTCGCTTAGATTCATATGCGCTATGGCCCAGTCAGGAATGA
>CAZPYZ010000599.1:0-2900 GCA_964590215.1 uncultured Dehalococcoidia bacterium
CCCCCAGGCTGACCTACTACCAGGACATCGTCGGCGCCAACTGGGGCCTCTGGTTCAACCTCAGCCGCAAACCCTTCGATGACCCCCGAGTGCGGAAGGCCCTCTCCTTCGCCATGGCCCGGGATGACATCGTGGAGCGGAACCAGGGGTCCGCGGTCTACTGTGGATTCGTGCCCTGCGGCATCCTGGAGTACGCGTGGCCCGCTGAGAGGGCGAAGGAGAAGTTCCGCAACGACCCGGAGGAGGCGAAGCGGCTGCTGACCGACGCGGGAATAGCCCCAGGGCGGACCCGGTTTACCTTCCGGGTCAGCCCTGGATTGAACCAGTTGGACGCAGAGCTGGTTCAGCAGCAACTGCGCGTGGTGGGGGTCGAAACGGACCTCAGCGTGGAGCCCAGCGTGGCCCCCATCGGCGTGGTCCTGGCCAGAGGCGATTCCGACCTGGTCTATGGCGGCCCCACCACCTCCTTCCTCCTCGACTACTGGCTCGGGAGCGTGGTGCGAACCGGGGGCGCCCAGAACTTTTTGAAGTTCAGCGACCCAAAGGTGGATGCCCTCTCCACCGCACAGGCGAAAGAGCTGGACCCCGCCAAACGGAAGCAGATAGCCGACCAGCTGCAGGACACGCTCTACGACCTCATGCCGTATGCCCCGACCATCAACCGGATCTACCACCGGCTCTACGCATGTCCCCTCAAGAACATGAAAGCGACGCACCAGTCACGGAACCTCGAGGGGCTGGACCGGGCGTGGCTGGATCCAACAGGATGCTGAGGTCCTACCCACCATGAACGTCTATGACGGGTTCATGGTGGATGCCATCGACCTTCACTGCCACATCGACCTGGAGTTCTCCCAGGACGCCTGGCGGAAGCGGGAACCGGAATGGGAGTGGCTGCCAAAGGCCGAGGCCCTGGGCATGCGCGGCATTGTGCTGAAGTCCCACTGGTGGCCGACGGCTGTGGCAGTCCCCTACATCAAACAGATGTACCAGGGGCCGGTCACGCTCTGGTCCAGCCTGGTCTTAAACCCCATCGCCGGGGGGACCGAGCTCTGGGCGGTGGAGTCGGCGGCGCGCTTCGGGGCTCGCATGGTGTGGCTGCCCACCTGGAGCTCATGCCACGACCTGGAGCATGGAGGTTTCAGCAGCCGCCTGCCCAACACCTTCGAGCACTTTCGGATCGAGGAGATCCAGGGCTTCAGCTTTCTGGATGAGCACGAAAAGCTGACGGAGCACGGCCATGAGCTCCTGCGCTATTGCCACTCCCACGACCTGACCCTGGGCACCGGGCATGTGTCGTGGCAGGAGTCTCTGGCCTTCGCGGAGGAGGCCCATCGCATCGGGTTCGAGCGGCTGGTCTTCACCCATCCCGCTCTCTCGGCGCCCCTGGACGCCGTGCAGCGGGCCGCAGAGCTGGGGGCGTTTCCGGAGCTGGTGTGGAACAACATCGGGCTGGGGCGGATCACCCCCCAGGCCGGCGTGCAGTGGCTGCGCGATGTCGGTATCGACCAAGCGGTCGTATCGACGGACTACTTCCGTGGATCACACCCGCCGCCCCCAGAGCTGTTCCGGCACCTGCTGGGCCTTCTCTATGAGTCGGGCCTGACACCGGACGAGGTGAAGACCGTGGCCGTGAGGAACCCGGCGCGAGCCCTGGGTCTCTGAACCCCGGGCCTATAGCCCGGGCCGCAATAGAACGTGCCATCGAGGAGAGGACTGGGAGGGCAGGAGTGAAGCGCTGGGCGCTACGGATAATCGGTGTGCTCCTCGGTGTGCTTGGTCTCGTCTGGGGCCTCCAAGGGATAGGGGTGTTGCAGGGGAACCGGATGACCGGCGACAGCTTTTGGGCGTGGGCCGGCCTCGTGGCGCTTATCGCGGGCACCGGGCTGCTTTACCTCGGGGTCCGCCAAGGTCGACCGGACACGATGACCTGATGGTGCCTGCCGGAGGCTCCGCATCGTCTCCGTTCGAATCATCGCCACGCCGAAAGCAAGGTGCCTCGTCCATGGCGTGTTTCACACCTCACGGGATCCGTAAAAATGGCGTCAACGCCTTCCTTGAACAGGCAGGAGCTCTGGGGCGCGGTCACACGTCAAACTTTGCCCTGGTGTAAACCCTCCGCGCATTGCCTTCCAGCACCTTGTGCCGGTCCTCCGCGCTCAGCCCTATCTCTTCGTAGAAGTGCAGCGTGTCGTCATAGTACTTCCCGGTCTTGGGGTCGATCCGATTTGCGGTCCCGAACATCTCCGTCGCGAACATGCAGTTGTCCGCCCCGACGATCTTGAGCAGGGTCTGGATGCTCTCCTTGTCGTAGACCGCGAGGTCCCAGTAGAACTTCCGGATGTTGGCCTCGAAGTCGACCTTTTGGCCGTCGGCGATGGAGCGGGTGCGGTTGTACTGCAGGGCCACGGCCCCCCCGCCGTGGGACACCACCAGTTTGAGGCGGGGGAAGTCCCGCCAGAGGCGCTCCGCGTGCCACATCAACTCAAACGCGGTGGCGTGGTGCCATGCGACGTAGTGGGTCCCGTTGCTGTGGAAGGCGGGGTTGTGGGTGTTACTCACGTGGAAGTGGCCGGGGACGTCCAGCTCCTGGAGCTTGTCGTACAGCGGGTACCACCACTCGTTCCCCACCGACGGGGTGAACTGAGAACCGCCCGCGATATCGGGATTCACGTTGCAGGCAACGAACCCCTGCTCCTTGACCCGGAACTCCAGCTCCTCCAACCAATCTTTCGGGGCGTTGGTCGGCGACTGGGGCAACTGACACGACTTGACGAACTTGTCCGGGAAGAGTCGGATCCACGTGTCGTCGCCGAATGCTATCATCTTCCTTCCGGCCTCGTGCCACTGCCGGACGAGGCTGTCTTCGGTCAGCGCCGAAGATCCAAAGTTCATCACCA
>CAZPYZ010000600.1:0-2889 GCA_964590215.1 uncultured Dehalococcoidia bacterium
CTACGTAGCGCTCCGGGGTGGCAGGGCCCTGGTGGGGCACTGCTACGAGGAGGGGTCTCTGAGTTTGCCGTACCTCCCCTTCGTGGAGGCGCTGCGTAGCTACGTGCTGGCCCGGGACCCCCAGGGCCTGAAGCAGGACCTGGGATCGGGCGCGGGCGACGTCGCCCGCATCGTCTCGGAGATCCGAGACAGGGTCGCGGTAGAGCCCCGTCCCCCCGATGATCCAGAAGAAGAGCGCTGGCGGCTGCTGCAGTCGGTCACCGGTTTTCTGAGGAACGCCGGGCAGGTGCAGCCGCTGCTGGTGGTGCTGGAGGACCTCCACGACGCCGACCGCGGTACCCTGGACCTGCTGTTGCACCTTTCCCGCAACCTCCAGGGGGCGCGTCTGCTCCTGGTGGGGACCTACCGGGACGTGGAGGTGGACCGGGCCCATCCCCTCTCCAGCGCCCTCGCCGAGCTGCGCCGCGCCACGAACTTCCTGCGCGTTCCCCTCCGGGGCCTGACAGTTGACGAGGTGCACCGCATGATGGGCCTTATCCGGGGCCAGCAGGTCTCCTGGGGCCGCGCCGAAGCGATACATCGCCAAACCGAAGGCAATCCCCTCTTCGTCCAGGAGGTGCTGCGTTACCTGGTCGAGGAAGGATTGGTGGTGCGAGAGGGTGGACGCTACGTCGCCGCCGAGGGCGGCGCCATCGACAGCGGCATCCCCGAGGGGCTGCGCGACGTCATCGGCAAGCGGCTCTCCCGCCTTGGTGAGAAGGCCAACCAGATCCTCTCCATCGCCTCGGTCATCGGGCGGGAGTTCCGGCTCGACGTGCTCCAGACCGTGGCCAGCCTGCCTGAGGAGGAGGTCATCCGGGCCCTGGAGGAAGCTCAGGAGCGGGCGGTCATCGAGGAGCGCTCCTCGGTCGGCGGCCAGCTGGCCTTTCGCTTCACCCACGCCTTCTTCCGCCAGACCCTCTACGAGGAGATTTTCTCGGCCCGCCGCATCCGCTGGCACCAGCAGGTGGCCCGAGCCCTGGAGACGGTCCACGCCCGCCGGCTGGAGGAGCATGCCCCCGAGCTGGCCGAGCACTTCGCCCACTCCTCGGACCCAGAGGATTTGAAGAAAGCCGTGGCCTATGGCGAGCTGGCCGCCCAAAGGGCCATGAGCGTCTACGCCTATGGCGAGGCGGTGCACCACCTGGAGCAGGCCCTGAAGGCTCAGGAGGTGCTGGACCCGGATGATAAGGCGAAGCGCTGCGACCTGCTCACCGCCATGGCGGAGGCGTTGCTGCCGACGGAGGAGCCCGGCCGGGTCGCAGAGGTGGTGGCGCCCGAGGCGTTCCAACTGGCCGAGCAGGTTGGAGACGACGACCGGGCAGCCCGAGTCGCGGTGCTGGCGCTGGAGGCCCTCGGACGGATGACCGGAGGAGGGTCCATCCTCGGCACGAGACCGGAGCACGCCCAATGGGCGGCGCGAGCACACCAGCACGCTCCGCCCGGAAGCATTGCGTCGGTTTACGCCGACATGTACATGGGGATGGGCGCGATCCAGACGAACAGGCCGGAAGCGCACCGGTTCATGCGCCGGGCCGCTGAGTTCGCCAAAGGCCTTTCCGACGACCGTGCGTACTATGCCGCCGCCGGTTGGGCGCTCCGCTATCTCCAAGCGCCTCGGGACCGCGGGACACTTGGGTCCTTGGCCCAGGATTCCCGTACCCGTCCCCGTTACGGCGTTCGGCCTTCCGACCTGGCCATCTGCCTTCTGAGCGCCGGCGAGGTCCTGCTGGAGCAGGGGGACCGGGTGGGTGCTGAAGGGCTGTGGCACGATCTGACGGACCTGGCCGGGAGGACCCGTGATGCCACCATCGGCATCTGGTCGAGAGAACCCAGCGTGGGCCTTGCGTTCGTGGACGGGCGCCTGGAGGAGGTTATCGCGGCCGGCGAGGAGCTCCTGGCGCAGGCCGGCGCGCTGAGTGTTAGGACGCAGGGGGCTGGCGTCCAGTTGGGTCGAGCGCTCCTGTATCTGGGCCGAACGGACGCGATGCTGCGGTCTGTTGACCGTCTTCCCCCTGGGCGACCAGCGCGCTCCGCTCTGGTATGCTGGCTCGCCCACCTCGGCCGTACCGAGGAGGCCCGGCGCATCCGAAGCGAGTTCGGCGATGTGGGATCCGACCAGGACGAGTCTGCGCTCTCCGTTCTACTGCATCTCCTTGAAGGGGCCATCCTGACGAAAGACGAGATCACAGCGAAGGAACTGGGGCGACGGCTGGCCCCCTTTGCCGGATATTCATATGCCCAGTTTGTCTGGGTTACCCCGGGCAGGCTTCTTGGTGGTGCTCATGCGCTCATCGGGCAACCGGAGCAAGCCCGGCGCTATTACCTGCAGGCAATCCAGGCCGCTGGGGGGATACGCTTTCGCCCGGAGATCGCGCTGACCCGCCTGGAACTCGCGGAGCTGCTGCTGGCGCACTACCCCGACCAGAAGGCCGACGCCCTCGAACACCTCGACTTCGCCATCGCAGAGTTTCGGGAGATGAAGATGCAGCCGTCGTTGGAGCGGGCTCTCAAGCACAAGGGGCTGTTGGGGGCGTAGGGAACCGGACATGCCGAGCGAGTTCATACAAAAGCAGATTGACGAACTGCTCGCGGAAGCGGCCCAGGCCATCAAGACGGCCGACTGGGAAGGAGTACGCCAGCGGGCGCTGAGCGTCCTGCGGCTGGACCCCGAGAACGGCGATGCCAGGGCGCTGCTGGAGGCCGCAGATCGTCCTGGGAGCGCCGGCATCTTGCCGGGAGCACAGGCAGGAGTGCCTGTGCTCCCTACGCCAACCTCTTTTGGTAACGGCCGCTACCAGGTCAAGCGCTTCCTGGGTGAGGGCGGCAAGAAGCGGGTGTACCTCGCCC
>CAZPYZ010000601.1:0-2882 GCA_964590215.1 uncultured Dehalococcoidia bacterium
ACTCACGACGCACCACGCACTACGGCCAGCGGGGCTTTCAGGTTCACCTGGCTAGATTTAGATCGTCCGGACAATGGGGGGCGAGTGGCGGAGAAGGACGGCAACCTGGCAGGCGGCGGTCCAGGCTGGTGGTCGCGCGACCGCGTGACGCTGCCGAGAACACCGAGCGGCTAGAACCGCTCCCTACTGAGGGGACAGACTATTCTCGGTCAACCCAGTCCCGGGGCCGTCGTCGGCAGTGGGGCACGGGCAGTATCAAAAATGAGGTCTGCCCTGACCTTCTACACGAAGTCGTAAGGAACCGCGCGGCAAGGCTGACCCGGTCCTTGAGTCCCAGTTGCTGAGCTGCCTCGGTCAGTCCATCCACGGTCATCGTCATCGCAGCACCTCGTTAGCGCGCGTAGACGCCCCAATAGTAGACCAAGTACAGCCCGGCGCCGATAAGGAACATCGCGCTCAGCCGGTGCACGTGTGGAACCGTGCCGCGCAGTGCGCGCCCTATGGCTCCCTTGAACAACGCGGCGCCCAGAGTGACCGCGACCAGGACCGTGCCCATACCAAAGGAATAGCTCAGAAACTGCCCGAAGCCCTGCCCCGCCAGCGCACCGCCCGCGACGACCAGGAAGATCGGCAGCGTACACCCCAGGGACCCGATGGCGTAGGCGATCCCGAACAAGAACGCGTTTCGGCTGGAGGTGCTCACCCGCGTCGCCGCCGCCAGACCCAACGTCTGGTGTGTGACCAGGAGCCAGACGCCGAGGATCGCCATCCCCAGCCCCACTAGCACACCCAGGTGCGGGAAGATCCCCGCCAGCCACTGTCCGCCCGCGGCCAGGACCGCCCCTGCGGCCCCGAAGACTAGCACGAATCCCGCGGTTGCGAGCAGCCCGACCAACAGCGCCTGGGCGGCTCGGAGGAGCACAGGCCGCTGGTAGTATCCCTCCCCCTGTGTCCCGAGCTGAAACGAGACGTATGAGGGGAGGAAGATGAACCCGCACGGGTTCACGCTGGCCACCATCCCTGCCGCGTAGGCATACCCAAGTGGCAAGGCGGCGGCGAAGCGCGCTGCCGTCCCCTCCGCCGTTCCTCGCAGCGCAACCAGCCCGAGGATCACGGCCAGCGCCATGAGTGCAAGCGCCAGGTACGTCGCAAGCCCCGCCCAACGGTTGCCTCGAGTAGAAGCTGCGGCATCTTGCCTTGTCTCGGCGGTCATCGCGGTTCCACAGGAGCAACACGCGTAGGCGGGCTGGGCGCTACTGAATGACTACCGGCGTAACCCACTACCTCCCCATCGGGCGCTCAACTCAGGCAGCCAGAACGCAGTTGCCTGAGGGTACCGCCGCGGGACCCTCCGACCGTTCAAGGAAAACTGCACAAAAACGCAAGGCGGGGGACGAGCCCGGACGAGCCCCCGCCGATGGCCTTGCCGGTGCGCGTTCCCTCGTTAGGCCCGTGTCCCCGCTCCCTGTAGTGCCGCCCGCGCCGACACCCCGTCGATGCCTCGGATCGACACCTCGAGCTTGGTATCGATCATCCGATGCTCCGGGTCTCGCACCACTGCCAGAGGGTCCTCCCCGCGCTGGACCTTCGCGATGTTCTCCTTGAGCACCTGGCGTAGCAGATGGACGCCGCGGTCAGAGTAGCTCAAGTGCTCGACAGTTCGGTCCGCGATAGGTCCCTGGGTCTCCCACGCCATATGGTCCTGAGAGATCACTGACCGCAGCTTGAACCTCGCCCACGGATGAAGCCCCTCCGGCGGGTCCTTGTACGGTTCGAGGTATTCCACCGGGATCTCGTCGTCGCTCTGATCGACGAGGCTGCCATCCGGCGTGGGATCGAAGTGGACGAAGAAGTGGTGGGTATGGGTGTCATCCATGGGCACCCGGATCTGAGTGGCGAACCCCTGGCGCAGGATGTTCGGGAAGATCAGGGGATGCTCGTCGACCTCCCCGGTCTTGTAGGTGCGCCGCTTGATAATCCCATAGTCTGTGACGTAGAACTCGTAGTGCTCCACGTCGTCGGTAAAGCCCCTTGTAGTGTTTACCGGCTGACGGCCGCGGCCGATGAACTCCTGGTGCAGCACCTGCAGGTGTGCCGGGTCCACCGAGTTCTCCATCGCCTGCAGCCAATTGCAGTCGAGCCGGGGATGGATGATCACCTTACGGCGCCCATCCTTCCGCACCCAGAGGTCGTACCGCGGCATCACCGGCGCTGGCTCCGGCCCCATGTAGGCCCAGATCAGGCCGACGAACTGCTGTACCGGGTATGCCTTCTGCCTGACGCTATTCATGATCGCGTCGTTCCGCTCCGGCGGCGTCTCCAGGATGTTGCCGCAGGTGTCATAGAGCCAGCCATGGTAGGCGCAAGAGATGCCCCGCTCCTCGACCCGCCCGTAGACCAGAGAGGCGCTGCGGTGGGAGCACTTATCGGCGAGGAGGCCGGCGCGTCCCGAGAGGTCCCTGAACAGTACGAGGTCCTCCCCCAGGATCCGGACAAACTTCGTTGGGCTCTCCTCCGTCAGCTCCTGGGCCACGGCCACCGGGTGCCAGTATCGCCGCAGCAGCTCGCCCGCGGGTGTGCCGGGGCCGACCCGGGTCAGCAGTTCATTCTCTTCTTTGGTGAGCATCGGGGTACCTCCCCCCTTCGAGATTCTTCGCGGAGTTTATCCTGAGCCTGTCGGATCGCCGGCGATGCTGGCTTGGTCCGTCATTCGGCTCGCGTTGACAAGAAATTGGACGAACCCAGAATGACAGGAAGCCTGGCGTGAAGTCAATCCAGCGCGCCGGTGGGAACTAAGAAGTCGAAACCGGGGTTAGCGACATCGGTGTGGTGCCGAGAGCGGGATTCGAACCCGCACGCCCTTGCGGGCAGTGGATTTTAAG
>CAZPYZ010000602.1:0-2870 GCA_964590215.1 uncultured Dehalococcoidia bacterium
GGGTGCGCCTCCACGGGCGCATCGCCGAGACCCTCGAAACGCTTTACGGCGACCGGGTGGAACGGCACGCCGCGGAGCTGGCTCACCATTTTCTCGAGTCGGCAACTCTCACCCGGCGTCACGCCCGCCAGGCCGCGGACTATAGCCGGCTCGCGGCGGATCAGGCCGATACCCAGACTGCCTGGGATGAGGCGGCCCGGCACTATCAAAACTGCCTTGAGCTGGTCCTGGACTCAGAGGACGACATGGGACAGGATCGGGCCGGTCTGTTGTACGGCCTCGGCCGGTGCTGGGCCTACACCGGTGAGGAGGCGCTGGGACGCCAGGCGGTCCTGTGCTCCCTGGAGCTGTTCCGCGAGCGGGGGGACGGTGTGCGGCTGGCGCGGGCGGCCCTGCAGTTGCTGCACACCGGGGCGGCAGACCTAACGCTACTGGAGCGCCGTCGGTTGGCCAGCGAAGCGCTGGAAGTGGTGGGCGAAACGGACCCCCATCTGAAGGCCCTGCTCCTCACCTACCGAGCCTCAGGAACCAGGGACGCTGGCGAGGACGCCGTGGCAAGGGAGGCGGCGACCCAGGCAGCAGGGATGGCTCGATCCCATGGCTTCGCCGATGTGGAATCAAGACTTCTCCTGGGGCAAGCCAACGAGGCCCGGGATCAACTGCGGTTTGGGGACGCCATCACGGCCGCAGAAGGCGCGTGGGCTGCCTTCAAGCGGTCGGGGGCGCTCCATCCCCTGGGCATCCCCGGAGCGTGGGTGATGACCCTATTGTATGCCGGCCGTCTCGACGAGGCGGAGCGGGTCTCTGTCGAGGCAGCGGAGCACTTTCGCCGCGCCCACATCCGGCCTAACGAGTTCACCTTCCTTGGCCGGCAGGCGATTGTTGCTCTGCTAAGGGGAGACCTGTCCCGGACCAATGAGCTTGTGCAGCGGGCGCCGCCGGGCCGGTATCCCATGGCCCAGCTCGAAGCCGCACTGCACGAACTGACCGGGGAGTTCGAGGCGGCGTTAGCCGCTGTCGTCGCCTGGCAGCAGGCACAAGAGGGCGCAACCGTGGCGCTGCCCACGAATGTCACGCGGCTCTTGCCCGCTGCACACCAGAGCACAACGAGGTACCTCACGGGCGACAAGGCCGAGGCCCTCGCATGCAGGGCCCGGATCCACTTCAACATGGGTGCCCTGCAGAAAGCTCGGCGTGACCTCGCCGCGTGGGCCGCGGGCCTGGAACCCTGGCAAGGCCAGAACCCGCTAGGGATGCGCAGCGCGCGGCGCTGGCGCTCCTTCGCGGAGCTGGACGAATGCCTGCCCGCCCTGGGAGACGACGCTCAGGTCGAGACCGCCTTTCGTGAGCTGGTAGCCCTGGGACCGGTGCGGTTCATCGGCCGTCCCTGCGACCGGCTGCGGGGCGCGCTCGCGCTGCGCCTCGGCCGGGTGGACGAGGCGGAAGCCTACTACCGGCAAGCGCTGGAGTGGACAACGCAAGAGCGCTGCCCCATCGAGCAAGGACGCTGTCTGCAGGGCCTCGCCACCATCGCAGAGCAGCGCGCCTCCCCTCGCGAAGCGGCGGCGTTCCTGGACGAAGCCGGGGCCCTGTTCCGGGAGTACGGCGCGGTCCTCTACTTGAAGCAGGTCCTGGCCAAACGGGAGCTCCTCAATGCCTGAGGCGCGGTGTCCCGCCTGCGGTCACCAGAACCGGGAAGCGGCGCGCTTCTGCGACGGCTGCGGTGCGGCCCTCGCCCGTTCCTGCCCCAGTTGTGGCACCGAGCTCCGCGCCGCCGCCCGCTTCTGCGACCACTGCGGCAGAAGTCTCACCGCGGAGATCGCGGAGGGGAAAAACGTAGACTCAGCGGCCGCCGCGGTGAAATCTTTCGTGAACGGCCGCTATAAGGTCCTCCGTTTTCTCGGCGAGGGGGGCAAGAAACGGGTCTACCTCGCCCACGATACTGTCCTCAACCGGGACGTCGCCTTCGCCCTCATCAAGACCGAAGGCCTGGATGACGAGGGCCGCCAGCGCATCACCCGCGAGGCCCAGGCCATGGGCAAGATGGGCACGCACCCCCACATCGTCTCCGTCTTCGACATGGGCTTTCATTCCCCTCTCCCTTTGGGAGAGGGTCAGGGTGAGGGCACACCCTACCTGGTCACCGAGTTCATGGCGGGCGGTGATGTCGAACACCTCCTTGAGAAAGCAGAGGACCACCGGCTTCCCATCGAAAGAGCCGTTGAGATAGCGCAGCAGGCGTGTCGCGGCCTGGAGTTCGCTCACGAGCAAGGGCTCGTCCATCGCGATCTCAAACCCGGAAACATCTGGCTTACGGCGGATGGGATCGCAAAGATCGGCGATTTCGGGCTGGCCGTCTCGCTGGACCGCTCCCGCCTCACCCAAGCCGGGATGATGGTTGGCACCGGGGCCTACATGCCGCCTGAGCAGGCCATGGGGGGTGAGGTGACGTTCAGGTCCGACCTCTACAGCCTGGGCTGCATGCTGTACGAGATGGTGTGCGGGCGGCCGCCCTTTGTGGGCGAGGAGTCCGTGGCCATCATCACCCAGCACCTGAACACACCGCCGGTGTCCCCCACCTGGCACCGGCCCGACTGCCCGGCCGGCCTGGAAGCACTGATCCTGCGGTTGCTGGAGAAAGATGCCGCCACCCGTCCCGCCAGCGCCCGCGAGGTGCGAACAAGTCTCGAGTCTCTTGTCTCGGGTCTCGGGTCGCCGCCCCCCGACGCGTCCGGCGGGGCGGAACTAGTGACCAGGGACCAGAGACCAGAGACTAACCCGCTGTACCGAAGAACCTTCGTCGGCCGGGAGCAGGAGCTGCGCCAGCTTCAGTCCGCCTTTGACGGCGCCATTTCCGGAACCTGCGCAAC
>CAZPYZ010000603.1:0-2869 GCA_964590215.1 uncultured Dehalococcoidia bacterium
CACAGCCGGGGGCGGCTGTGCCCCAGAGGTTGACGGAGCACGCGGCGGAGCTGGCGGAACACTTCGCGCAGTCGACGGACCCGGCGGACCTGGCCAAAGCAGTGGAATATGGGCAGCTGGCGGCCAATCGCGCCATGAGTGTGTACGCCTACGGCGAGGCGGTGCGGCTGCTGGAGGGCGCGCTGGTAGTGCAGGAAGTGCTGGACCCCGTTGACAAAGTGGCGAAGTGTGACCTCCTCATCGCCCTGGGCTGGGCGCTGCTGCCCGCGGGTGAGCCGCGCCGGGCGGCTCACGAAGTGGCAGAGGAGGCATTCCGGCTGGCCGATGTGTTGAACGACGGGACGCGGGCATCTGAGGCCTGCCATCTCGCGCTCAGGGGCCTGCTCTTTTACGGCGGCCCCGAGATGATTGGAGCGACCCCCGCTGGGCGGCTATGGACGGAGCGAGCCGGCGGCCGCGCCCAGCCGGGGACGGCGGCCTGGGTCTGGGCTAACCTCGCCGCGGCCAACGTGCACCGGGCGGCAGGCCGGCGAGACGCGCACGACGCGTCCCTGCTCCAGGCCCTCGCGCTGGCCCGGGAGGTCGGCGACCCGGAGGCGCTGTTCTGGGCGGCTGTCCAGAACATAAACGAAGTGCCCCAGTCCCAGGAGCAGCGGCTGCAGCTCGTCCAGGAGTTCACGGAGCGCCCGCGCCAGGGAGTAAGCGCCAGGACCATGGGCGTCCTGCTCATGTTTGGCGGCGGCCACTACCTCGACTTCGGCGAGCGGGAGCGGACCGAGGAGCTGTGGCGGCAGCTGGGGGAGCTGGCGGCCCGGTCCCGGGATGCGTCGGTGCTGCTGATGCCTTTCTTCGCCCAGATCACCATGGCCACGCTGGAGGGGCGTTTGACCGAGGCCGCGGCGGCCGCCCAGGCGCTGGTGGCCCAGGGAGATGAGCTGGGGGCGCCGGTGCTGGCCAGAAATTGGGCTTACCGCCTCGCCGGGTTACGCGCCCTGATCCACCTGGGAAGGGCGGAAGAGGTGGTCGCGGGCCTGCGTCAGGCCGCCCAGATGGCGGGTGTTGAACGAGAGCTGTATTGGTTCCCTCGTGCCGGGCTGGCCCTGGCCCACGCCCACCTGGGGCGCACGGCCGAGGCCCGGAAGGCGCTGGCGAGTCTCATCGCGGAAGTGGAGTTGTGCCCAAGAGGGGATACGACCCATAACGAAAGCAGAGGGTTTCCACGGCTTCTGGAGACGGCGGTGCTGGTGGAAGACCGGGAGGCCGCCCGTCTCCTTGCGGGGATCACCGCTGCGGCGGGGCTCTCCCCCGGCGCTGCCGACGGGACACTCCCGCCGCGGCACCTCGGCGCCGCTGCGGCCCTGCTGGGCGATTGGGAACAAGCCAGGGCCTGCTACGAGCAAGCCCTGGAGGTGGGGAAAAAACTACGCTTCCGTCCGGAGCTTGCCCTTACCCGTCTTCAGCTCGCCGAACTGCTCCTGGACCACTACCCGGAGGAGCGAGCGGAAGCGATAGCCCACCTCGACTTCGCGATCGCGGAGTTCCGTGACATGAAGATGCAGCCGGCCCTGGAGCGGGCACTCAAGCACAAGGGGTTGCTGACGGCGTAGCGCGTACAATTGGGCGGAGGAACGCCCCCGATGGCCAGAACGCTTCGTATCAGCTTGACAGACGACCAGGCGGCGCGCTTGAAGGAGGCCGCCGCGTACCTACACCGCACGCCCTCGGAAACCGCCGCTACCTACGTGGCGGAGACCCTCCGGGAGCGCCAGTTTCGCCATATCGACTTCCGGGATAACGCCGGGGAGCGGCTCGCCTACGTCCGCGGGACGGGACTCAAAGTCTGGCTAACTGTGCGCCTCCTGCGGGTGGCCTACGACAACAACGTCCACCTCATGGCCCAGGCCCTTGAGACCGGTGATTGGGCGATTCAAGCGGCGGTGGACTATGCCACCGCTTACCCCGAAGAGATAGAACCGCTGATCGCACAGCAGGAGTCGGTAACGGTAGAGAAGCTCAAGGAGAATATCCCGAACCTTGTCGTGTTCGAAGGCCAGTGAGGCTCTTGCTTGATGAGCACCTGTCACCGGAAGTGGCGTACCAGCTACTCCATGCCGGAGTCGACGCACTACCTCTGCGTGACTGGTTGGATGGCGCGTACTTTCGTCATCCCGATGAGGACGTCCTGGTGGAGGCAGCCGCTGATGGCCGGGTGTTCGTGAGTTATGATCAGAGGAGCCTCCCTGGCCTAGTGGGCTCTTGGGCCGGCGCTGGCCGGCACCACGCCGGAGTGATACTCATCGATGACCGGACCATCGCTCAGGGTGACACCGGCGGCCAAGTGCGGGCCCTGGAGCAGATGGTTGCGAAGCATGGAGACGAGGACTGGACGGACAGAGTCCTCTATCTGCCGCGGCCAATTCGGTAGCCCGTTACCGGCCGCGTCCCGCTGGCAGAGCCGGCGGAGCATGGTGACAGGTGGTTAGCGAGCGTCTTCAGCGCCAAATCGAGCGCTTGCTGGACGAGGCCGATGAGGCCATTCGCCGGCTGGACTGGGCGACGGTGATGGACCGGGCGCGCGCCGTCCTGGGCCTTGACCCCACCAGCGCAGATGCGCAGAGCTACCTGGCGGCGGCCCAAAGGAATATCCAGGAGCCTGTGCCAGCCGGGAGCTCTGAGCGGTTGCCCCCTCTTCACCCCACCTCCTTTGCCGGCAACCGCTAGCAGGTGGTCCACTTCCTGGGCGAGGGCGGGAAGAAGAAGGTCTATCTGGCCCACGACACCCTCCTGGACCGGGACGTCGCCTTCGCCCTGATTAAGACCGAGGGGCTCGATGCCGAGGGCCTGGCCCGCATTACCCGAGAGGCGCAGG
>CAZPYZ010000604.1:0-2869 GCA_964590215.1 uncultured Dehalococcoidia bacterium
TCCGGCGTCACCTCAACGCATCGCGCCACCGGTCACGGTGCGGACCTCGAAGCCTATGGTGGTGCGAAACAGGAGCCACCACGCTCCTCCCGCGGCCGCCAGCGCGAGGACCAGGCCCCAACCGGCGCGGAAGGGCTCCAGTAGCACGGGCAACCGAGCGCTCTCCAGGACAAGGGGGGTCTGGGCCACCGCGATGGCCGGGTTGGGGTCGCGCATAGGGCCCGAGAGGAGGAATGACGTGGCTTGAATGGCGATGTAATTGAGCATGATGGTGGTGATGACCTCGTGAGCGCCGGTGCGAGCCTTGAGTATCCCTGGAATGCCGCCCCAAAGGGCGCCGGCGAGGCAGCCAGCGGCCAGAGCGAGCAGCAGGTGGAGCGGCCAGGGAAGGCCGTGGACGGAGTACCCTACCCAGACGCTGCCGAGGGCGCCGGCTGCTATCTGACCCTCAGCGCCGACGTTGAACAGCCGGGCCCGAAAGGCGAAGGCGATCCCCAACCCTGCGAAGATGTACGGCGTGGCCGCGACCAGGGTCTCGGAAACGGCCTTGGGGCTCCCCAGGGATCCTTCCCACAAACCCCGGTAGGCCAAGCTTACATCGCCACCGGTGGCGGCGATGATCAAGGCGCCGAGGGAGAGGGCGAGGAAGACCGAGAGGAGGGGGAGTGCGAGGGGTTGGAGGTACGACGTGGGAGGTACGAGGTACGAGGTGCGAGGCACGAGGTGCCTACTGCTTACTGCCTTCTGCCTCCCGCCTACTGGGTAACCGGGCAGTTCCCTGTCGGTCGGCTCCAACCCGTCTCGACCTTGCCGGTCTTCACATCGGTGAGGAGCTGCTCCATCCGGCGCTTCACCTCCGCCGGGACTCTGGCCTCCAGGTCATGGTAGGGCGCCATACCCACCTCTCCAAGAATGTTCCCGCCCTTGAAGGTGCCCTCTTTGGCGGCCCTGACGAGATTGATCACCCCCGGTTGGATCATCTTCATGGCGCTGGAAAGAAGGATGGGCCGGGCTTGGGGCAGGGTGTGGTACTGGTCGGTGTCCACGCCGATGCCGAGGACCCCGGAGTCCCGGCGCTCGGCGATGGCCAGGAGCCCGCCGTTCCCGGTGGCGCCGCCCGCGGCGAAAATGATGCCGGCGCCCTGATCGATCATCTGCAGGGCGGCGGCCTTGCCCCAATCGGGATCGGTGAAGCCCTTGGCGAGGCCGCCAGGGTGGCAGGCCGAGAGCACCCGCAGCCCCGACCGGGCGTCTTTGGCGCCCTTTACGTAGCCGACGCCGAAGGCCTCCACGGGCGGGACAATCGGCGTCCCCAAGACCTGCCCCACCGCGGGTTTCGAGGAGATGAGGCCCGCGAGGCTGCCGGCCAGGTACCCCGCTTTGTCTTCGGGGAAGATCAGGCCGGCCACGTTGTCCACCGGCTTCTCCTGGAACTGGTCGACGCCGATGAACTTGATCTGGGGGTATTTCTGGGCAGCCGCCTGGGTCGCCTGGCCCAGGGCGAAGCCAACGGTGACGACGACGTCGTACTTGTCCTCGGCGAAAAGCTCGATGTTCCTCCCGTAGTCCTTCGCATCCGCCGTCTCGAGAAACTTCACCTGGGCGCCCAACTCCTTCTGGGATTGTTGGACTCCCTCCCAGGCCGACTGGTTAAAGCTCTTGTCGTCGACTTTCCCGACGTCCGTGACCAGACCCACCTTGAACGCCGGAGCGCCCGGTTGCGGTGGCGCCGCGGCGGGCGCGCATGCCATCACACTGAGGGCCGCTAAGAGAAAAACCGGTCGCATCAGACCCCTCCTGATCGTCCAGATGGGCCGCCCGCGGCGGCCCATCTCGGTCCCATATTTCCCCGCCGAGGAAGGGGCGCCCCTACCCTGTCGCTCCCGCGCCGCCTCACTTCCTCACTGACTCCCGACTTACTTACTCACTTCCTATAGTTAACCTCGCCTTCGCGAGCGATCAGCACGGGGCTGTACTTGGTTGCCGCGCCGCCCCGCTGACGCACCGCGCCGCCCTGCATGAACCTGGGGTTCTGCATACACTCGAACTCGATGAACCGGTTCTTCTCGGGGTCTCGGAAGACGTTCATCGGGTCGAGACCCTGTTCGACCCTCCGCATATTCTCCTCCAACAGTCGCCGCCAGAGGATGATCCCGCGGTCCGACCGCCCGAGGTTCTCGCGGCTGCGATCGGCGATAGCCCCCTGGGTGTACCAGGCGTTGAGGTCCTGGCCGCTGTTGTTGTCTACCTGGTCCCAAGGTACGTAGCCCTCCTCACTCACATCAGGGACGGGCACCTTGAAGAATGGGATGTCTGTCGCGGCCTGTGGCTTGTCATCCGCTCGCATGGGATAGGCCCGGTACCACCAGTGATTGGTGGTCTCGTTGTCCCGAGGAACCCGGATCTGGAAGCCGCCGCCGCGACCGGGCCCACCACCGGACCCCTGACGCAGCCAGTAGGGAAAGAGGGCGTACTGGCCGGTCACCCACTCCGGGTCCTCTTCATCGCCGCCCTCCACCATCCGGCGCTTGATCACGCCGTAGTCGAATACGTCGAACCCGATACGGGTCAGTTTCTGGTAGGGGCGGATCAGGTCGCTGCGCCCCAACTGCTCCATGACATAATTGGAGAAATGCTGGTGCAGCCACTGGACATGCACGGGGTCAAGAGAGTTCTCCTCGCACTGGAGCCAGTTGCAGGGCACCTGAGCGTAACCGATGTCCCGGAGCATGCTCTCCATGACGAAGAGGTCGAAAGCCGGGAGCAGGGGAGCGGGCGCCGGGCCCAGGTAGGCCCAGATCATGCCCGCGTATTCCCGCACCGGGTAGGTCTTGGCCCGGACCTTGTCCCGGTACTGGCTCTCGGGGTC
>CAZPYZ010000605.1:0-2866 GCA_964590215.1 uncultured Dehalococcoidia bacterium
ATCTCTTTCAGCTCAGGCAAGGGGTGAGATGGCACGATGGCCAGGAGCTCACCGCGGCCGACATCGCCTTCACATATCTCTACCTCCTCGACCCCAAGGTCCCTGCGACCCAAAAATCCAACCTCGCCCCTCTTGAGCGCTTTGAGGCGAGCGACAAATTCACGCTGCGCGTTACCACCAGGGGGCCGGTCCCTGTCCTCTTGAATAATCTCGCCGGGGTTGTCATTCTCCCGAAGCACGTGGCCGACCGTGGCGAGAGCTTCGAGAAGAGCGCGGTGGGCACCGGACCGTTCAAGGTCGAGACCTTTGCCCCTGACAGCCACGCCCTCTACACCAGGCACGATACGTATTGGCGCTCCGGCCGGCCCTATGTGGACAAGGTCCGGATGTTCATGGGCATGAACGACGCCACCCAGCAGGCAGCTTTCATCAGCAGGAAGATCGACCTGATCACAATGCAGGACAAAGCCCAGTTCGAGGCCCTCCAGCGGCTCGTGCCCGACGTGAACTTCCAGCCCTACCTGTCGGACAACACCGACTCCCTCTTCTTGAAGCTGGACAGGCCTCCCTTCCAGGAGCTGCGGGTGCGACAGGCAGTGCACCTCGCGCTCAACCGCCAGGACCTCGTAGAGCGGCTGACCTATGGGGACGGCGGCCTCGACCCACCGGGGATCAACGGCGCCAAGCAGGGATGGGTGATCCCGAGGGAGGAGTTGCTGCGGCTGCCGGGGTACAGGCAGCCAAAGGACCAGGACCTAGCGGAGGCGAGGCGCCTGCTGGCAGGAGCAGGCTACGCCGGGGGGTTCCGAGTCACGTTGAAGTACGTCGGCACCAATATCGGCACACCCCAGGGCGCCGAAGCCATCGCGGAGCAGCTGAAAGCCATAGGGGTGACCCTTGAGCTCCAGCCCTCCGAGCAGGCCCAATTCAGCCAGGCTCAGCGCGACGGCGCCTTCGACGCGTACTACGGGACCTTTGGCCGGTTTCAGCCCGAGGCGAACTGGCGCCAGTACCTGCACTCACGGGGCAGGTTGAACACGTTCCCGGTCCGGGATGCCGACCTGGACCGCTTGATCGAGGCGCAGGACCAGGAGTTGGACGTCGCAAAACGGAAGCGGTACTTCCGCGAAATCCAGCAGGTGTTGCTGGAGAAGCTCTACATGATCCCGACCTTTTCGGCAGGGATCTACGCGGTCTGGCAGCCATACCTGCATGATTACGTCTTCAATAGAGCCAGGCAGACCTATCCCCTCAACTGGAATGCTATCTGGCTGGACCAGGCTCAAGTCCCGCGGGAAAGGTAGGGGTACAGCGATGGGAGCAGAAGTCCACACCCTCGGTGTCCGGGAGATCGCCGACGCCGTCTCTTGCAGCGAGCTGAGCCCCACCCAGGTGGCAGACGCTTTCCTGGATCGGATCGATGCGGTGGAGCCCCGGGTGCAAGCCTGGAGCTACCTCGATAGAGAGGACATCCTCGCGCAGGCGGCGGTCCTGACCGCTGAGGCGGCGGCAGGCAAGCTGCGGGGTCCCCTGCATGGGGTGCCCGTGGGCATCAAGGACGAGTTCCACGTCAAGGGAATGCCGACTGGCATGCGTGGGCAGGCCAACCCGACGCCGGAGCCCGAGGACGCCACCTGCGTGGCGCGCCTGCGTGCTGTCGGCGCCATCATCATGGGCAAGACCTGGATGCCCGTCGATGGAACGAACCCGCCCACGTGCAACCCCTGGAACCTGGCCCACACGCCCGGGGGCTCCAGCAGCGGCTCTGGGGCGGCCGTGGCAGCGGGCATGGTGCCGATCGCCCTGGGAGAACAGACCGGGGGCTCCACCCTGCGGCCGGCCGCCTACTGCGGACTGGCCGGGTTCAAGCCCACCTACGGCAGGGTGAGCCGTTTCGGGTGCTATCCCTTCACCTGGTCGTTCGACCATCCGGGGATCATCGGCCACACCCTGGAAGATATCGCCGTCATCCTGTCCGCGATAGCGGGCCCCGATCCAAAAGATCCGACGACCCTCAAGGAACCGTCGCCCGCTTCTGACCTGGACATCGACCGGTATGCTCCGCCCCGTATCGGCGCCGTGCGTAACTTCTATCCGCAGCGGACCGAGCCGGTCATGCAGGAGGCCATCGAGGCTGGTGCCTCCCGCCTGGCCCAAGATGGCGCCACTGTCGTGGACGTCCTGCTCCCGGAGGACTTTGGTGTCCTCTGGGCGGTCCACCGTCTGGTGGGCGCGGTGGAGGGGGCAGCGTTCCATGCCCATCGGGCGGGCGCTTCTCCAGATTTCGGCACGGTGCGCAGGCACCTGATCGGTGGCTTGGTCCCCGGCGCCTACTACCTTCAGGCTCAGCGGGTGCGGCGGTGGATCGGGCGCGAGGTCGAACAGCTGATAGCCGGCCAGGGCATCGACGCACTGCTGATGGCGGCAGCGCCGGGGCCCGCGCCGGAGGGACTCGCGTCCACCGGACCACCTGCGCTGCTCATCCCCTGGAGCTGCCTCGGCTATCCTGCCATCTCCATCAACGGCGGACTATCACCCGATGGCCTGCCGCTAGGCTTGCAGCTCGTCGCCGGACACGGGCGCGACCACCAGTTGATGCGCCTGGGCGCGTGGAGCCAGAGCATTCTTGGCAGGCTGCCGCCGCCGGTGCTATAGGCCTGCACCTGACAGATCTGCCCTTTGGACTCAGCACTCAGGACGGTGGACCGGCCCTTGCGTTATCGTTGATTCATGCCAAAGGCGCGCAAGACTGCCGAGCCGTCGGAACCCCTAGGCGAGTACGCACGTAAGCGGGACTTCGCTCGGACCAGTGAGCCTGGCCCAGGCCCGCGCTCACGGGCGAAGGGGCCCCTCACCTTCGTCATCC
>CAZPYZ010000606.1:0-2844 GCA_964590215.1 uncultured Dehalococcoidia bacterium
GAGTCCTGGCAACGGGAATGAGGCGCCAGGTCAACATCTCAGTTAGCCCTCTGCCATCTTGGCACGAAAACTGTCGTACGCCGCGCGGACCTTCTCATCCGAGAGCCCCACGATCTGGGCTGCGAGATAGGCTGCGTTGCGAGCGCCCCAGGCGCCGAGAGACACCGCGGCCACGGGGATGCCGGGAGGCATCTGCACAATACTGTAGAGGGAATCGATCCCTCTTAGGTCGCTGCTGGGGAGCGGCACCCCGATGACGGGCAGGGTGGTCCAACTGGCGATCACCCCGGGCAGGTGCGCCGCGCCCCCTGCCGCCGCGATCAGCACCTGGATGCCTCGGTCTCGGGCGGTCCGGGCGTACTCCCGCACTCGATCTGGTGCCCTGTGTGCCGACATCACGCGCACCTCGTAGGGCACGCCCATCTCCTCCAGGGCCTGAGTACACGCCTCCATAACTGGCTCGTCGGAACGGCTCCCCATGATGATAGCGACCGCTGGCATGCTATCCGCCCGGTGGGAGCGCCGCCTGCGGCGCCGTTCCCGGGGCCGGCGGGTGCATGGTCTCCGGCGAAGCTATGTCCCGCCGGTACTGGGCGCCGGTAAACTCCACCCGAGCCACGTTGTTATACGCCCGCAGCCTCGCCTCCTCCACCGTGTCGCCCATAGCCACCACGGTGAGCACCCGTCCTCCTGCCGTGACGACGTCTCCGCTCAGCAGCACGTCCACTCCCGGCGACGGAAGATCCGTGGCCCAAAGGCGCCTGAGGCCTCTATTGGCGGTCAGCGGTCGCATTGCGGTCCCCGCATGGAACACCCGAATGCCGTCTTCCATCGCATCCAGCCCCGTGATGGGGAACCCCGTCTGATACAGCTCGGGATACCCACCGGAGGCCACGACAACGCCCACACACGGTCGCGGGTCCCACTGCAAGTCGATTTGGCTCAGGCGCCCGTCGATACATGCCTCCAGGACGTCCACGAGGTCGGTCTGAAGCCGGGGCAGCACCACCTGGGTCTCAGGATCCCCGAATCGGGCGTTGAACTCGACCACCTTGACGCCCTGATCCGTCACCATCAATCCCGCGTAGAGGCATCCGACGAAGGGGCACCCTTCGGCCTTCAGCGCCCGCACCGCGGGCTCCAGAATCAGATGAAGCGTCTCGCTCCGCAGCTCGGGCCCGAAGAACGCCGGGGGGCTGTAGGCGCCCATACCGCCGGTGTTGGGACCCTGGTCGGCGTCCAGCGCCCGTTTGTAGTCCGAGGCTGGTTCCATCGGCAGCACGCACTCCCCGTCCGTAAAAGCCAGCGCGCTCACCTCTTGCCCTTCCAGATACTCCTCGATCACCACGGTGTCGCCCGCGTTGCCGAAGACCCGGCGACTTAGAGCCGCGTCAACCGCCTGCTCCGCCTCCTCCAGCGTTTGGCACACCACCACGCCCTTGCCCGCGGCGAGGCCATCCGCCTTCACTACAATCGGCGCGCCGCGACGATACAGGTAGTCCCTCGCGGCCACGGGGTCCGTAAAACCCTCACCCTGGGCGCAGGGGATCCCATGGCGTCGCATGAGGTCTTTCGCAAAGGCCTTGCTGGACTCGATGCGGGCAGCCTGCCGCGTCGGGCCAAACACCCGCAGGCCGCTCTGTTTGAAATAGTCGACGATACCTTGCGCCAAGGGGGCCTCAGGCCCGATAACGGTCAGGTCGACTTGGTGCTGTCTCGCGGCCTTCCGCAGACCGTCGTGGTCCTCGACCTGGATGGGCAGGTTCCGAGCGATGAGGCCTGTCCCCGCGTTCCCCGGCGCGATGTACACGTCTTTCACCCGGGGGCTCTGGAGGAGCTTCCACACGATGGCGTGCTCCCGCGCCCCGGAGCCGGCGACGAGAACGTTCATGCCTCTCGAGGAGGTCATTCCCACTCCACCGTGCTGGGCGGCTTCGGCGAGATGTCGTAGACGACGCGGTTGATGCCTGGGACCTCGTTGACGATGCGGTTGCTAATGCGGGCCAGCAGATCGTAGGGCAGCCGGGCCCAATCCGCGGTCATGAAGTCGTCGGTGGTAATCGCCCGGATCGCGGCTACCTCCCCGTAGGTGCGGTAATCGCCCATGACCCCCACCGTCTTCACCCCCGGAAGCACGGCGAAGACCTGGGCCACGTCCCGGTAGTGCTCCGCCTTTTTGATCTCGTCCATCACGATCCAGTCACAGGCCCGCAGGAGGTCGAGGCGCTCCCGGGTGACCTCACCGATGAGCCGGATGGAGAGGCCCGGCCCGGGGAAGGGCTGCCGCCACACCATCTCCTCGGGCAAACCCAAGGCGAGACCGACCTGACGGACCTCATCCTTGAACAGGTATCGCAAGGGCTCGATGAGGGCGAACTTCATGTCCGAAGGCAGGCCCCCCACGTTGTGATGGGTCTTGATCTTGGCCGTCACCTTATGCTCCGCCGTCGTGCTCTCGATGACATCGGGATAGAGAGTCCCCTGGGCCAGGAAGTCGATGGAACCCAGTTTGCGAGCCTCTTCCTCGAAGAGACGGATAAAGGTCTCGCCAACCACCATCCGCTTCTGCTCCGGGTCCGTTATGCCCCGGAGCCGGTCCAGGAAGGTATGGGTGGCATCCACGTAGCGGATGTTCCAAACCAGGTTGCGCTGGAAGGTGTCCAGGGTACGCTCGGCTTCTTCCCGGCGCAGCAGCCCGTTGTTCACGAAGATACAGGTTAGCTGGCTGCCGACAGCCTCGTTCACCAGGGAAGCGACCACCGCGGAGTCGACGCCTCCCGACACGGCGCACAACACCTTTCCCTTGCCCACCCGCTCTCGGACCTGCTTGACGCTCTCCTCGAT
>CAZPYZ010000607.1:0-2841 GCA_964590215.1 uncultured Dehalococcoidia bacterium
CCTCACTTCCTCACTTCCTCCCTCCCCCATTGACTCGCCTTTCAGGGGCCGCCCTATACTCTGCCCATGCTCGTTCCTCTGGCTCCGCTGCTGCGTCAGGCGCAAGCGGAGGCGTACGCTATCCCGGGATTCAATATCCAGACCCTGGAGATGCTCCAGGCCGTGGTCGCCGCCGCGGAGGCGGAGCGTTCCCCGGTGATCTTGCAGTTCAACCCCGCGAATATCGCCCACGTCGGACTGAATTATGCGGCGGCCATGGCCACCGTCGCCGCCAGGACCGCGTCGGTGCCCATCTGCCTCCACCTCGACCATGGCGCCGATTTCGCCCAGAGCGCGGCAGCGATGCGCGCCGGATTCACCTCCGTCATGTACGATGGGACTCCTTACCCCTTCGAAAAGAATCTGGAGGTCACGCGTCAGGTCTCCCAGATGGCCCACGCCGTGGGCATCTCTGTCGAGGGTGAGATCGGCCAGATGGGGGGCCGGGAGGAGGGTGTGTTCACTGCGGAAGGGGCCGGTACCCTGACCGATCCCGATGAGGCCGAACGGTATGTGCTCGGGACGGAGGTCGACGCCCTGGCGGTCGCCGTGGGCAACCTCCATGGACAGACTGAGGCTACGGGGCGGCTCGACCTCCCCCGCCTGGGCGCGATCCGAAAACGCGTGTCCGTCCCCCTGGTCATCCATGGCGGCTCTGGCCTCGCCGACGACGCCGTCCGGGAAGCTATCGCAGCAGGGGTCTGCAAGTTCAACGTAGCCACCCAGCTCAATCAGGCCTTCTTGAAAGGCTTCGCGTCCAAATCCGAAGGCGCCGCCAATCCAAGAGCTGCCCTCGAAGCCGCCAGAGTTGCGGTCCAGGAGACCGCTCAAGCTCGTATCCGCACCTACGGGTCGGCCGGCAGGGCCCGGTGAACGCCAGGGGACGGCATAAGGCTCAGCGCCGTGATGGGGGACCCAACTCCATGCTCACCAACAACCCCCTCCTCCTGGGGCTGTCCATCGACGGCAGTCCACTGTGGCTAGCCTAGGCGAGACCCTGCGCGCGGCCCGCCTCGCCCGCAATCTCAGCCTGGAACAAGCGGAGCAGGCCTGTCGGGTCCGGCGTGCCTTCCTCGAGGCCTTCGAAGCTGAGCGCTACGAACGCCTCCCACCCCGTGCCTATGCCCAGGGGCTTCTCACCGTCTACGCTCGCTACCTCGGCCTAGACCCTCTACCCCTGATCCGGCTGCTGCCCCCCGAGCCGGCACCCGAACCCGAGGTGCTGGCCCCTCCGCCGGCCTCAGGCCGGCCCCCGTGGCGGGTTGCCACTTTCCTTGGCGCTGTGCTTCTCGCGGTAGCAGCCGGCCATGCATACTTCCAAAGCCTTGCGGCAGGCCCCCCTCCGGAGCAGAGGAACGATCCCATTATCATCGCCATTCCCACCGCCACCAACACGCCGGTTCCCGCCACCCCTTCTCCCGCCGTTACCGCCTCGCCGGCGCCGACGAGTTCCCCCTCTCCCAGCCCCACGGCTTCCCTTACCCCCACTGCTACCACCGCGGCCTTGGTCGCCCTCCCCCTGCTCACAGGTCAGACGTTGGCACAAGCACTGGGAGCCCTTCAGAGCATGGGACTTCAGGGGACGATGGAGCAGCGATCCAGCACCCAGGTTCCCGCCGGCATCGTCATTGAGCAGCAGCCGGCGCCCGGTAGCCGAATACCTCAGGGAGACACCGTGTCCCTTGTAGTCAGCCGCGGGCCACCTCCCGTGTCGGTCCCCAACATCATCGGTCGCTCTGAGGCCGAGGCCCGCCGGGTGCTCCTGGAGGCCGGGTTACGCCCTGGCCAGTACACCAACTATCAAGGCCGCGCAGACCTCCAGCCGCAGATCCTGGGCCGGGTTTGTGTCGGCTGTGTGCTCAGTTCTACCCCAGCACCTGCCGCAGAGGTTCCCCCTGGCACAGAGGTGCTCCTCGCCGTCCGCAAAGAATGAATCCTTGCGATAATGGGGACCATGCTGTCCCGAGCAGATAACGAGACGCTGACCCGGGTCGGCCCCGGCATCCCGATGGGCGACCTCTTCCGAGGGTTTTGGCTGCCAGCACTCATGCCATCAGAGCTCCCGTCTCCAGACTGCCCGCCGGTCGGGATCAGGCTTGTGGGCGAGGAGCTAGGAGGACGGACGGTGCATCTGCATCCCCAGGAGGCGTTGCTGCAGGCGGCCCGGGCGTTCCAGACCAGCCCCGCGTTTGCGGAGTACCGCCGGCTGCGGCAGGCGGCCGAGCACCGGATAGCGCGCTTGGTGCAACTGGGCATCCGCCAGGCGCGCTACTTCGGTAGAGCCAAGACCCTCTTCCAGCTCTGCATGGCTGCAGCCGCAGCCAACCTCACGCTGCTGGCCTACGGGGCTGCTCACGGGAGCAACGATCCTGGTTCGGCGCATCTCTTTGTGGTCATCGTGGCGGTAGGGCTCCTCACCTCGGTTCACCCGGCGGTTAGTCGGTCAGCGCCCTCCCGTGCCTCCAGCTCCCCCTGGAACCCCGTGTCGGACCTTGGAACACTTACAAGAGCCGCGTGAACCCCCTTCCCGGCCGGACTTCTAGTGAGTCGCTCTCGAAGCTCGGCGTCGGCGGCCACGTCGATAGCGGTCCAAGCCAACCCAAGGGCGCCATCCATCAGGGCCTTGTCCGCAGCCTCAGTGATGCAATGCGCGGCGAACTCAGGCTGGTGGTTGACCGCGGGCAGCGACCCGATGCCGATGGAGGGGTGGATGGACGGGATGGCGAGAGAGACGTTGCCCATGTCCGTGGACGCCGCCGCTCGTTCCAGGGAAGGGGTGACAGGCGAAAGCTGCCGTCCCAG
>CAZPYZ010000608.1:0-2840 GCA_964590215.1 uncultured Dehalococcoidia bacterium
TCACGCGCCCAGCAGCCCCTTGTGTGTCAGCGCCCGCTCCAGGGACGGCTGCATCCTCATGTCCCGAAACTCGGCGATGGCGAAGTCCAGGTGCTCTATGGCCTCGGCACGGTCATCAGGATGGTGTTCAAGTAATACCTCGGCGAGTTGCAGGCGGCTAAGGGCGAGTTCGGGGCGGAAACCGACCCCCTTACAGACCTCAATGGCTTGCCGGCAGAAGGCCACGGCCCGCTTTTGGTCGCCCAGCAGGGCCGCAGCCGCAGCCAGGTGGCGGGCAACGCATCCAAGCTCGAGGCTCATGGTATTCACCAACCCGGCCATTGGCTCGAGGAGTGAGGCGAGCGTCTCCACAGCCTCGAGACGTCCGGCCAGCACGGCCGTCTCCAGCGCTCGGATCAGCACCGGGCCTTGACAGTCTTCGGCTGCCGGCGTCCTGGGGTGCAGCCCATAGCGTTTCAGGAACTGGTTCAGCTCCTCACCGGCTTCACCGAGACTGCCCATGTGCGCCATGGCGAGCATCTGGCTGGCGCGTCCCGGCTGCCATGCGCCCATATCCAACCCGGCCCGGTCGACGAAGTCCGCTTGCGCAGCCAGGAACTCACCGGCCCGTCCCAGGTAGAGCAAGGGCCGCATCGTTGCGCCGGTGGCGAACTGTCGGCCGTAGATCGGGCTTCCCCATTCCTCGGCCCGGGCGATGAACTCGTTTCCCTGATCGAGGACCTCCTCCAGGTGGCCGTCGAGGGTGGCCATATATAAGTCATTCATCATGAGACGGATCAGCAGCCAGGGGTCGTGGGTTCGTTCGCCCAGCTCCTGCAGTTCTTGCCATAGCGCCTCAGCTCTGGCTCGTTGTCCCCAGCCAAGGAATACGTTCCCGCAGTTCCACAATGCCTGGCCCAGCGCCTTTGTACTTACCCCCTCGCGGGAGACCGTGGAGAACTCTTCGGCCAGGACCAACGCCTCATTCCAGTTTCTGGGTGCAAGCGTCCGCAACAGCAGTTGAACCGCGAGAAACTCAGTCTCTCGGTCGCCCAGCTCCCGTGCCAACCCAAGAGCCCGCAGCTGCAGGGCCCTGGCCTCGGTGAACCGGCCGGCCTGGAGATCCACAGTCGAAAGGACCAGATCGGCCTGTGCACGATCGACGCTCCCCGGCGTCGCGTAACGGTCGGCGCGCTCGGCCCACTGCCGCCAAGAGGGTGTATTCTCCATGCTCGCGGCACCATAGCGCCGCAGGCCATCAAGCGCCATGCTGCTAGCCCTGCTGGCTCTTCCCCTATCCCCCAGGGCTTCCGCTATGGTCACCGCTTCAAGCGCGACTGTCTCCGCTGCCCTCAGGGGCTCGCCGGCGACCGCCAGGGCGTGCCCAAGCGCCAACTGCAGATCGCACCAGCGCTCCTTGTCATCAGGGTCCAGGGCACGCTGGGCTTCTATTGCCTGTTCGATGAGCCGCACCGCCTCGCCGTAGGCATGGACGGACGAAGCGCGCCTGGCAGCCATCAGCCCGTACTCGACCGCTTTGGCGAGATCCTCAGGATCAGACGAGTAGGAAAAATGCTCAGCGAGCTCCGCCGCCCGTTCTTCAGGCCGGGCGCGATGTTGGGATTCGAGAGCCTTGGCTACGTCGCGGTGAAGCCGGATGCGCCGGGGAGTGAATAGCTCTTCGTAAAGCGTCTGTCGAAAGAAGGCATGAGCGAAACGGAATCGGACGGACCCACCCCGAGAGCGGTCTTCAAGTACCCCCATGCGGGCTGCCTCTTCTAGGGCCTGAACGATCGCCTCTTCTTCGGAACCGGCCACCCGCTGTAGCGTTTCCAGGTCGAAATCCCGGCCGATGACGGCGGCCATGGCGAGTAGGTGGTTGCACTCGGGGCTCAACCGGGAAAGGCGTTTTCCGATGACGTCTCGCAGTCCTTCGGGAATACTCATGGCCAGCGGCTGGTTGCCTGTCGCTCGCCAGCGGGCTCCCTCCCTGGAAACCAGGCCTTCTTCCACCAGGTACCGCACCACCTCCTGAACGAAGAGCGGGTTCCCTTCCGTCTGCCGCTGCACCGCTTCGGCGAACGCCCAGGACACGTCCTGCCCGGAGATACTCCAGAGCATTCGCTGCACTTCAGCGACACCGAGGCCTCGTAGGAGGACTCTGCCGAACTCACCGGCCCTTCGAAGCTCTGCGAGAGTTGCCGACAGCGGGTGCGAACGATCTACTTCGACGTCTCGGTAGGTTGCAATGACCAATAATCGGGCTCCTGCCAGGTTGCGTGAGACGTGCGTCAGCAGGTCGAGGGTACCCCTGTCGGCCCAGTGGAGGTCCTCTAAGATCAAGACGATAGGCTGCACCGCTGACGCGTTTCGCAGGAATGTTGTTACGGCCTGGAGCAGCCTCCAGCGGTCGTCTTCGGGATCGCCGGGCAGCCGCTGTTCCACCTGGAGCCGCTCGCGAACCTCCGACACGATGCGCGCCACCTCGACCGCTCCTGTCCCCAACTGAGCCCGCAGCGCATCTAGCTCACTAGTGAGGACGTAAGAGCGCAGACCTTCGACAAATGGGAGATACGGAAGGGAGAGAGAGCCCTCTTCGTAACAGTGGCCGACGAGGACCGCCCCGCCCCGGACAACGGCGTACGTGGCGAGCTGCTCGCAGAGGGCCGTCTTCCCGATGCCGGGCTCGCCGACCACCATCACCAGTGCCCCCTGCCCGGAGACCGCGCCATCGAACGCGGCCTGAAGCTGCCGCAGCTCTCCTTCCCGACCCACGAAGGTGCGCCGATATAACGGGTTAGTCTCTGGTCTCTGGTCCCTGGTCCCTGGTTCCGCTTCCCCTCCTGACTCGAGACCCGAGA
>CAZPYZ010000609.1:0-2829 GCA_964590215.1 uncultured Dehalococcoidia bacterium
TCTTGTTCTTCTTCCTCAGCGACCTCTGCCGTCTGCCCGGCGAAGAAGGCAGCACTCCGTCCTGCCTGGTCGGCTGGAGCGAGGATCTTCCATTTCTCGACGTGCGGTAGACCTCCCTTCCAGTATTCCTTGTTCGCCGAGTAGACCACGCCGCGGTCCGGAGCGAACGACTCGATCTTGAAGGCGCCGGTGCCGATGGCCACCTTCTCGAAGCTGTCACCCCGCTCATGCACGTGCTTAGGCAGGATGACGATACCAGTCAGGCCTTCGAGGAAATCTACGTTCGGTTCCTTGAGCTTGACCTGGACGGCATGACTCTCCGGCGCCGCAATCGATTCCATGCCCTTCAAACTGGCGCCACCCCTGAACTTGTTCGCCGGGTCAGCGATGAACTCATACGACCACTTCACGTCTTCGGCGGTAAAAGGATGCCCATCATGCCATTTGACGTCGCGGCGCAGGAAGAAAGTATAGAGAGTGTTATCGCGCAACTCCCACCGCTCGGCCAGGCTCGGGACCAGCTTCCTGGTAAACCGGTAGTCCTCGTCCGGCTTGTATTCGTATGCCACGAGGTATTCGTAGATGGCAGGGGCGAGGTAGGTCGCTGCATTCGAGCCAGGCTGGGACCCGGGATGGAAGTGGTTCAGCGCCCTCGTCGCGACCATTTGGAATACGCCACCTCGCTGGGGAGTCAGCTCTTCCGTACCGGAACGCGCTTCGGGCGGCCCGCCCGTGGGAGCACCAGCACAGCTCGCCAGGAAGAGGCTCGCGGCTATTGAGCTGACAGCACGCATATTCAATCGAGTCACCTTCATCCTCCCATCGCGTTGGGCGCCTCGAGGATTCTTCGAGACAAGGCAGGAGTCAGGAGTCACCTTAGCCGCTGCCCCCACCTACCTTCTGGCCAGCGTTGCTGCTACTTCCCCGATAGTGTCCAGCTTCTCCATCTCCAGGATGTGCTCGCAGAGCTGCTCCACTTGCGCACCGGCTAGATGCCGGCCCGCGCAATCCTTGAACTTCGTCACGAAGTCCTCCCTCTGCAGGGTGCGCCGAGGCTGGCGTGTTTCGGCCGTGAATGATCGGCCGTCACGGAGATATACCGTCACGCTCTCGGGGTGGTCAGACCAGGTCTTCAGGGGGATGAACTCGATCTTGGAGGCAAGCTCTCGTGTCCGCGGGTCCTGGACCCTCCCCTCGGTCAAGTGGTCAACGTTGAAAGTCCCATCCAGGAGGGTGACGGCTATGCCGTATGACATGCTGAACTCCGCGGCGAGTTCGTCCGGGGGATAGTCGCTCAAGCCCGAGACCGTAGGACTGATGCTCCAGTCGTCCACCAGGCCCGGGATCGGTGTGGATTTCGCAGGCTTCGGAGTCAGCCGTGCCTCCACCCGTACCACCTCTGATCCATCGAACCCGCTGGTCCGGCGCAGCTGCTCCAATGCGGCGATGATTTGCCCCACCCCGCTGACGGCAGGATACCTCTTCATGCCCAGAGAACCGGCCAGTTCATAGGATTTGCCGAGGTGCTCCATGATGGGGGCCCAGTCGAACTCGCCGGGGGAACACAAAGTATTGACCAGGCCACCCTGGCCCTCCAGGACATCTGGGTCCCCTGAGACTCCCGCCTTTGCCAGCAGGGCAGCCGTGACGCCGAAACTCGCAGAGTTCCCTGAGAACAGACTCTTCGCCCTGGTTCCCATGTTCTTCCGAACCCCGCCCGAGGCGCACGCAGCCGTGCCCATTGCCTCCTGGGTCTGGCGCGCATCTAGGCCCAACAGTTTGCCGGCAGCCAGAGCCGCGCCGATGGGCCCGCATACACTGACGTGGTACCACCCGCGATAGGTGAGGCCCCCGAAGCTGCTGGAACGGCCTGCAATGGCATGGTCCAATTGGGTCTGTGCCTCTGCCGCGAGAATGGACGCTTCCAGCACCCGCTCGCCTGATGCGCGGATCGTTTCACCTACGGCTAACGCGGCCGGTAGTACACAGGTCGGCACGTGCCCGAACCCGTCGAAGTCCAGCATGTTGAAGAAGCAGCCATTTGCCAAGGCAGCGAGCGCGGGCGAGGTTCTGTATCCTCCCATACCCATTACCGTGGCTGCCGGCTCCCCGCCCATAGATCGCACATACTCCTGGATCGCCTTTGCGACCGGCTGGTCCAACGCGGCGAGGCCAACTCCAATGGTGTCCAGAATGGTGAGTTTCGCCCCTTCGATGGCCGCGGCAGGGATGTCTTTGAGGCTAGTATGGCTAACGAACTCCGCGATCTTGCGGCTCGGCCCGATGTCCTCAGTGTTCGGTATCACTTGCACTCTCCTCCGTGAGATCCAGCATCGTCACCAACGGGCTTCTAAAGAGGCTCTATAGAGCCGCCGGGGAGCCGCATTCAAGCTCGTCCGCCCTATTGCAACATGGTTGAAGCCGCACCCCTCCCCACAGGTGGCCGCAGGGCAGGGGCGAACCCCTACCGCTGGCCGGTCGGCGGAGCCTGATAGGTCCAGATGGCATCTGCCGGCGGTCTCTCAACGGGCGGCGAGGAAGCGGAGACGTACGCTAGCGGTTCTTCGCCAATGTTCCGAATAGCGTGGGGCGTCGCCGGCGGGACGAAGACGAGGGTGCCGGGACGGACCTCCTGCTCCTCTCCCCCGGCGTGCATGACTCCCCGGCCACGGACTATCACATAGACCTGTTCTTGCTCAGAGTGCTCGTGAGAAGGCTGCCCGCTCCCCGAACCACGTTCCACCCAGGTAATGGAGAGGTTTTTGGAGCCGAATTGGCCCTTGGCCATCAAGAGGTACGACACCTGTCCACCCCGATGGTTTCTTGGGC
>CAZPYZ010000610.1:0-2819 GCA_964590215.1 uncultured Dehalococcoidia bacterium
TGGACGGTATCCACGATGTCGTCAACCGTCAGCCCGAACCTCACCGCCAGCGTCGCCTCGTGGATGAGGTCGGCCGCGTAGGGCGAGACGATATGGACCCCCAGGACTTTGGAGCTCCTTGGATGCACCACCATCTTGAAGACCCCTCGGTCCTCGTTGACGGTGAGCGCCTTCGGCACCGCGTCCATGTAGATGGTGCGGCAGGCGCAGGCGTTGAACCGTCGCATCTCCTCGTCCTCCGTCAGCCCCACCGACGCGACCTGCGGGTTGGTGAACACCGCGTGAGGCACGTGGTCGTAGTTGATGGTCCGGGTGGGGACGGTCAGTGCGTTCTCTGCCGCCAGCGCGCCCTCCTTGGCCGCCACCGTCTCCAGGGGCATCTTGCCGATGCAGTCGCCGGCGGCGAACACGTCGGGGTTGTCGGTCTGGTAGTACTGGTCGACCTTGATGAAGCCGTTGGGGCCGGCCTGCACCCCCGCCTTTTCAAGCTCCAAGCGCTCGGTGTTGGCCTTGATCCCGGCGGCAAGCAGGATCTCCTCCGCGGCTAGCTCCTCCATTTGGGTGGCCAGGGAGCGCCGTCGCTGGGAACCCCGGCCGCCCCGGACTGTCACGATCTTCTTGCCGTCCCGCTGGTCTACGCAGTCGATGGTGATGCCCACCCGGAACTCGATGCCCTCCGCCTCCAGGCAGCGCTGGACCTCTTGCGCCACCTCAGGCTCGTGTTTGGGCAGGACCTGGTCCATGGCCTCCAGCACCGTGACCCGCGTGCCGAAGTGGGCGTACATCTGCGCGAACTCGAGCCCGAGGGGCCCGCCCCCGATGACGATCATCGACGCGGGCGCCCGCTCCAGCTGCATGGCGGTCACGTTGTTCAGCCAGCCGGCCTCGTCCAGCCCGGGTATCGGCAGGGGCTTGGTGGAGGAGCCGGTCGCGATGATGATCTTATCGCCCTGGTAGATCTGCCCGTTGGCTTCCACTTCGTGCGGGCCGGCGAAGCGGCCTCTCCCCTCGACCAGGGTGACCGTGTCCAGCGCTTCCAGCACGTTGACGTAGTTGCTCTGCCGGGCCATGGCCACCAGGGCGTCCTTCTCGCGGATGGCCTCGCCGAAGTCAAAGCCGGGCTTATGCCCGTCCTTCAGGGCTTTGAAGCGGGGGTGCTGCGGGTAGTAGACTTCGTCTCCCACCGTGAGCAGGTGTTTGCTGGGCATGCAGCCGACGTTGACACAGGTGCCTCCGATGGGGAGCCCGCTGTTGACCATGAGCACGGTCTTCCCCAGCTCGGATGCCTTGGTCGCCGCTGCGAACGCCGCCGCGCCCCCTCCCAGCACGATGAGATCGAACTTTTCCAAGTGACCCTCCTTCAGGTCTAGTCAGTTGTCGTTTCGGCTAAGGACGCGTGGATTCGTGGCGCAGGCCCACCTGTCACGCTCGCGCTGGAGCGCTTTCGATGATGCTGCACACGCGACCGGAGTCCGCCGGGGACTCGGGCCGCTGCAGCAGGGCCACAAGAAGCCCCCGGAACTCCTCCAACTCCCGCAGGCGGGTATCCACCTCTGTGAGTCTCGCCTGCAGTAAGCTCCGCACCTGCTCGCAAACCGGCCGCTCCTGGCTGGTCGTGAGTAGAATCTCCCGTGCCTGGTCCAGGGAAAGACCGAGATGCCTTGCCTGCTTTATGAACTCCAGACGGTGGACAGCCTCCGGACTGAACACCCGGTACCCGCTGGCCGTCCGCGCATCCGCCTCCAGGAGCCCCCGGGACTCGTAGTACCTGATGGTGTCGACGGTATGCCCGGTCATGCGGGCCAGCGCTCCAATCTTCATAACCCCACCCCCAGAGCACTTCCGAGCCCAACGTAAACCCTGCATTCGAGTAGAGGGTCAAGCACCCTGGTCAAGGAGTGCTTCCGATTCGGGTCCCAGAGAAGGCCCGTAGCGACCTTGCTCGGGACGGGTCCCTACGCGGCAGGCCGCGGAGGCTTCACCACGTGGACGTCGTCCAGGTAGACGGCGCCTCCACACCGGTCGCAGCGGATCAGGCGCCCCGCCCGGGGGAGGCACCTCTGGCTCGCGCCGTAGGGCCGGATCTCGGCGAGGGTGATCCGGCCGGCCCGGGCCCGCTCGACTTCGCCGCAGATCCTGCCGCAGTTCAGGCACTTGACTTCAGCCGTGATGAACACAGGATCCCCTCCTTCTCCCGTAATCAGACAAATGCTGCGGGCATCGCCGCCGCTACTGCTACAGCCCTTCCGGGTCTTGGTCTTTCCATAAAGGTCCTCCCGAGGGTGGGGCCCGCCGGCTCCAGGGCCGGCGTGCCCCGCTGACCTGCTCCACACGGCCGGTCTCCCCTCCACGCCGGCAGGGCCCGCCGCTACCCCGGAGGTCAAACTCCTACGCTCCTTGGCCTCCAAACGCGAGGCCGGTCCGCTGCACCAGACAGGGACCGTAATCGCATGTCCAGCGCTGGGCCAGCCAGCCCAGGACCGCTCCGTAGACCACGTGCGCAGGGAAGGACGTGGCGACGATCCCCAGGCCGAAGTTGACCCCAAAGGCCCCGACTCCCATCATCAGCAAGGGCGGCGTGGTCATCATCAGCACCCAGATGACGAGGCCCCAGCCGATCCCCCACCAGACCCCACCCCGTCCCAGAGTCAGCGTGTACAGCAAGCCGAAGCTGGCCCCGTTGACGAAGTGGTAGAGGTGCCCGACCAGCCTGGTCTCCGTCACCCCCGCCTGCGGGCCAAGGATAAGCATGCCGAACATCTCCGGCAGGTTGGCGGGCATCCCGCGCAGCGAGAAGCCCGTAAGACGGACTGCATCCA
>CAZPYZ010000611.1:0-2816 GCA_964590215.1 uncultured Dehalococcoidia bacterium
GGCTGTTTACCCACTGCCCCTCAAGCATTCTCATTCCCTGGGGCGGCGGTGCCAACCGCCGGAGGGCTTGTCCTGAAATTCCCTCTCCCTCTGGGAGAGGGTTGGGGTGAGGGCGACCAGTGCGCCGCTATTTTCGTTGCCCCTGGTGCCGCGTTCAAGCGGCATGACGCGACTGCGAGGGATTAACGTGGCCTTCGGCCATGCTCTAGCTTCTAGCGGCTCCCCACAATGACCCTAGTTGCCAAAAGGCACCTGCTGTTTCTGCGGCCCGCCCTGCTGGACTCCCACTCTCGCATGAACGCGTTGTATCCCCGCTCGAACTCCTCGTAGGAGATCCCCTCGGGGAGGCCGTTCATCACCTTGGCCGCGTGCAGGTCCGCCTGGAGTTGCACCTGGGGGCCGGTGAGCGCGTAATCGGGCCCGATCTTGCCGCCCCCAATGACCTCGGGCTTCACCGCCTCGGGCTGCTTGTGTGGCACGTCCCGCCGGATGCTGTTGGTCTTGTTCAGGGTCGTATAGAGCTCGTGGCCCTCTTGGGTAAAGAACCAGTTGATGAAGACCAGCGCGGCGTTGGGGTTCTTGGCGGTCTTGAGGACACCCATCGCGTTGGGGAAATAAACGAGCGGGATGTCCGGGAAGCGCAGTACCTTCAAGCTTCCCGCCGTCGATGAAGTAGACCTCGATGCCATAGCGCTTGCGAAATTCTTCCGTGTACCGGGTGCCTTCGACGCCACCCAGTAACCGGCCGTACAAGAGGAGCTTCCCTTCTTTCTTGGCCGCGTCTACGACCTGCTCACGCGGGGTCCTCTGCCCGGCCCCCGGCTGGTCCGTGGGCGCCGGCGCCGCCGCAGGGGCGCAGCTCGTGAGCAAGAGCCCGAGAACCATCGCGATGCGCAGCTTCGTGGGGTACCTCCAATAGTCCCCTCTCCCTCTGGGAGAGGGTTAGGGTGAGGGCCGCCGCCCCCTCATTGCGGCCACACCCGCAGCACCCTGGGCAGCGCCCGGACGTACACCTTCTCCCCTTCGGGGATCGGCGACGACGCGGGGCCCTCGGCTCGCAGCGAGAGCGGCCCCAGACGCACCAGGTATTCCATGCGCTGGCCCAGGTAGGTGGCCGCCTCTATCACCGCGGGCCATTCACTAGCCCCGTTGGCTCCAGCCGCTTCGGACAGCGCTAGATCTTCCGGGCGAAGGGCCAGGGCCACCTGCTGGCCATTGGACAGAGGCGTGGGAGAGATGTACTGGGTCTCTACCTCGCCCGTGGCCTGGGAATAGAAAGCCGCGTGCTGTTCCGAATGGCGCACCACCTGGGCCGGGATATAGTTCACGCGCCCCACGAAGTCCATCACGAAGCGGGTTGCGGGCTTCTGGTAAATCTCTTCGGGGCTGCCGATCTGCTCGATGCGGCCCTGGTTCATGACCACGATGCGGTCGGAGAGCACCATCGCCTCAGCCTGGTCGTGGGTCACGAAGACCGTGGTGATCTTCAATTTCCGCTGCAGCAGCCGCAGCTCCAGCCGCATCTGTTCCCGCAGCAGGGCATCCAGGTTGCTCAGCGGCTCGTCGAGCAGCAGCACCTGGGGACTGTGGACGAGGGCTCGGGCCAGGGCCACGCGCTGCTGCTGGCCGCCGCTCAGCTGTGTCGCGCCGCGCTGCTCGAACCCATCCAGCCCCACCAGCCGGAGCGCCTCGACCACCCGCTGCCGCCGCACTTCGGAGGGAGTCTTGCGCAGCATGAGGGGAAACTCGACGTTCTGACCTACCGTCATATGGGGCCATACGGCGTAGGTCTGGAACACCATGCCGAAATCTCGCCGCTCAGGCGGGACGAAGACCCTCCTCTCCACCGACGTGATCAGGCGGCCATCGAGATAGATAGACCCCGCGTCGCCCCGCTCCAGTCCCGCAATTAGGCGTAGGGTGGTGCTCTTGCCGCAGCCGCTTGGACCCAGGAGCGTCAGGAACTCGCCCGCCTCTACTTCAAGGTCCACGTGGTCCACTGCCGCCACGCGACCGTAGTACTTCGTGATTTGTTCCAGCCTCAGCGGCAGCGCCATGATGCCGCCTGCTACCGCACCAAGGGTATCGGCTGCTTCTGGGGGCCTCCCTGCTTGGCCTCCCACTCCCTGATAAAGTTGTTGTAGCCCCTTTCGAACTCCTCGTAAGGGATCCCTTCAGGGAGCCCGTTCATCACCTTGGCCGTATGCATGTCCGCCATCAGGGCCACCTGCGGCCCAGTCAGAGTGAAATCAGGGCCGACCTTGCCGCCTCCCGGCACTTCAGGGTTGAGAGCCTCGGGTATCTTGCTGGGGACGTCCCGCCGCAGGCTGTAGGACTTGTTCAGCACGCTGTAGATCTCCTGGCCCTCTTTGCTGAACAGCCAGTTCATAAAGACCAGCGCCGCGTTGGGGTTCTTCGCAGTCTTTAGGACGCCGATCGCGTTGGGGTAATAGTTCAGGGGAATGTCCGGCATCCGCAGAGCCTTGAGGAGCCCCGCTTCCGCAGCGGCAAGGTGCGTGAGGCTCCCCGACGTCATCGCGATGGCCGCTTCCCCTCGAGTCACCGCGGCCACGGCGTCTACCGGGTTAGCGAACATCAGGGGCTGTTGCAGGTTGTAGAGGTTCCAGAGGTCCCGCAGCGTCCAGAAGCCGCCGCCCACGTAGCCATTCACCACGTGCCGGCTGGCTATCTCTCCTGTGAGCTTCGGGTTCACCCACGCGATCTTCCCCTTGTACTTGGGATCCGACATCAGCTGCTGGTAGCTCCTCGGGTAGTCGGCGGGCGCCAGCACCTTCGGGTTCACCGAGATATGGCCG
>CAZPYZ010000612.1:0-2811 GCA_964590215.1 uncultured Dehalococcoidia bacterium
TCTGGTCGCGGAGATGCTCCGCGGAGTTATCCTGAGCGGAGCCGAGGGGCTCAGAATGACACTGGAGGAGAGCCATGCCAACGATCGATTCTGACGCCCACGTGATCGAAACGGAGCGGACCTGGACCTTCATGGAGGAGTCGGAGCAGCAGTGGCGGCCGGCCACGGTGGTGTACCGGGACGCCGACGCCAACCCGACCGCCCGCTCTCGGGAGTTCTGGGTGATGGATGGGAAGCTGGAGCCGCGGCGGGCAAACCAGGGGCTCGATACATCCCTGGAATCACGGGAGATGGAGAACATCGATGCCCGCCTGCGCCACATGGACCAGTTGGAAGTAGACGTCCAGGTCCTCTATCCAACGGTCTTCCTGCGGCCGGTGGCGAACCATCCGGAGGTGGAGCTGGCCCTCTTCAAGAGCTATAACCGCTGGATGGCCGACATCTGGAAGCAGGGGAACGGGCGCTTGCGCTGGGCCGTGATGCTGCCCTGGTACACCATTGACAAGGCGGTGGAGGAGCTGCGGTTTGGGAAAGACCACGGCGCCTGCGCCATTTTCTCCCGCTACGCCGAAGCGGACCGGCTGCTGAACTCGCCCTACTTCTACCCGGTCTATGAGGAGGCGAGCGCCCTCAACATCCCCTTGTGCGTCCACGCCTCCTCGGGGACCTTTCAGACCCACGAGCTGTTCTCACAAGGTGGCGGGGTGCCCCAATTCAAATTGGGGCCCATTGGCGCCTTTCACACCCTGGCCATCAGCAAAGTGCCGGACCTCTTCCCCAATCTCCGCTTCGGGTTCGTGGAGGTTCAGGCCCAGTGGGTGCCCTATATCTGCCACGACCTCTACCGGCGGTCGAAGTTCAAGGCCACCTGGTGGAAGGACGGGCTGCTGCGGGAGCGGCGGATGTACGTGGCATGCCAGACCGACGACGATCTGGCCTATGTCCTTCAATACGCGGGGGAAGACAACCTGGTCATCGGCTCCGACTACGGGCACAACGACACCTCCAGCGAGCTGGATGCCCTGCGCGCGCTCAAGAAGAAGGGGGACGTGCCGGAGCGGATCATCGACAAGATCCTGTACGACAACGCGAAGGCCCTGTACGGGATTTAGGGGGTGCTGACGGGAAGACGGCATGGCTGACCATGGCTCAAAGAGGAAGAAACGAGGGAACACACCGCCCCCGAGACCATGGCACATCATCGCAAATGAGCACGTGGGTGAGTTCGTCTTGATGGAGGTCACCAGCCGGGTCGAGTATGGGAGTTCCGTGGGGCACGTGCTGGAGGTTTCCTCGGATCGTGCAGCGCTCCACAACCGCCTATTGGAACTTCTTGAACAGAAGACGGGGCAGTTCGCTTTCTTTCGGGGTGCACGCTTGATGGACTCAGGCCCCGAGCTGGAAGAGGCGGCGCGCAGCTTTGTCGGCGAGTTCTACGAGGCCAGGGAAGCGGCCCGCCGTGCCGGGCAATGAGCGCTACATCGTTCCGCTCCGATATGACCCGGATGGCGCCTTCCTTTGGCTTGCGTTGCAGGCCGATCGAGTCACACTGGAGATGGTCCCGCAGCCCAGAACGCCGAGGTCCAGCATCACATCTGAGGCGAGGACCCGCCTGACGTAGCTGGCAACGGGCTGCGAAGCTGGGTAGCGCCCGTTCTCGGGCACTCGCTGACGGTCGTGCCTCGGTTCAGTCACCGGAGCCCAACAAAAGCACCGTCGCGACTTCTCCCGGGATGGCAACGCCGATGGCGACGATGCACGAGTCCGCACCCTCCACCTGACGTTCCCCGGCGCGGCCCATGACCTGCATCGCGGCCTCCCGAAGGTGGCCGAACCCATGGAGGCGGCCCTCGCCGATGCTGCCGCCGAAGGTGTTCAGGGGAAGCTGGCCGCCCCTGGCGATGCGGCCGTTCTGGATGAAGGAGTGAGCTTCCCCCTTCCCGCAGAACCCCATGGTCTCGAGCCAGTAGTACACGAAGTGGGAGTAGCCGTCGTACAACATGGCCACCTTCTGGTCTTCCGGCCTCGTGTCCGCTAGGTCCCAAATCCGCTGGGCCGGAAGGCGGGTGCTGCTGAAGGCAGTGACGTAGGCTGGCCTATGGGGCAGGTCCCGAGCCCGCTCCGCGGTGGTCATCACCACCGCGCCGGCGCCTGTGACGGGGATATCGATATCGAAGAGGCACATGGGCTCATAGACCTGGCGCGCGTTCATGTAGTCCTCGATCCCCAGCTGGTTCTTGCCGTACCAGTAGGCGTAAGGGTTCCTGAGCGCGTTCTCTCGCTCCGTCTTGAGCAGGGTGTACATCTCCTCTCGGGTCGCTCCGTACTCGTGCATATAGCGCTGGATCCAGAGGGAGTGCCGGCCTCCGGCGCCACCCTGGCCATAGGGGATGCTGAACTGCTCGAAGCCCTGGATGCGGGAGGCCCTGATCTCGGAGTAGCGCACGCCGGTGCCCGAAGGGTTGTACATGGCGCGCAGCACCAGGGCGTACTTGCAAACGCCGCTGGCGAGGGCCTGAGCCGCGGTGGCCACGCTGGTGGTGGGGAGGCCGCGCACGTCGGCAGTCCAGCCGACGTTCTTCAACCGCAGATAGTCCACCATCAGCCCGGCCGACACCTCGTCGACGCCATCGATATGAACGGCGGAGCGGTTGGGCGCGCTGGGGCTGCCGAAGTACCCGTCGATATGATCCGGGGTGAGGCCGGCGTCCTCGATCGCGGCGAGGGCGGCCTCGGCCGCGACGAAGGTGAGCCGCTGCTCCGTATGGCGGAGCATCGGGGTGTAGCCGACGCCCACGATGGCGGTCTTGT
>CAZPYZ010000613.1:0-2811 GCA_964590215.1 uncultured Dehalococcoidia bacterium
CCTTGTGCTTCAGCGCCCGCTCCAGGGATGGCTGCATCTTCATCTCCCGGAACTCCGCAATGGCGAAGTCGAGGTGTTGGAGGGCCTCGGCCTTCTCATCGGGATAGTGTTCCAGGAGTAGCTCGGCCATATCCAGGCGGGTGAGGGCGAGCTCCGGGCGAAACCGCACCTGCCGGCAGACTTCAAGCGCCTGCTCGTAGTAAACCCGCGCTCGGGCTGCATCGCCCAGCAGCGCCGCAGCTCCGCCCAGCAACCGCGCGACCGAACGGAGGGCACGCGGCGTGGTGATGATGCCGGAAGCGGGCTCGAGCTCCCGACGGAAAATCCTGGTTAGCGCGGCGTCACCCAGGGCCAGGGCTGCTTCCAGCAACTCGGCGAAATCTCGGGTCGAAGCGATCGCGGTGCTGCCTGGCATCTTGGCCCGTTCGCCGCCGTCGAGGACTCCACGAGCCTCACCAGCTCTTCCTAGTTGGGCGAGGCACAACGCTGTGCGGGACGTTCCCAGTGTCCCCGGAAGACGCCGCCTGCTTACTATTGACAGCGCTTCTTCAGCTCGTCCGAGGCGCAGGAGACTCCACACGCTGAAGTCCTGGAAGCCCGCGTCTCCGATGAGATTGCCCGTTTCTTCAGTCCACTCTTCCAGGCTCCGCGCACTCTCGAGAGCGTCCTCGAAGCGGCCGTCGAGCACTGCATATAGAGCCGGCGTTTCGAAGGTTCGCCGGATCAGGGCCGGGTCACCGGTGCGCTTCGCCAAGTCGTCGATGCTGTCCAGCAGCGCCTCCGCCCGGTCTCGTTGCCCGCAGGAAAGGAAAGCATCGGCGCCGCGGCCCAGGGCTCGACCCACTTGCTGCAGGCTCACGCCATGACGGGGCCAGCGGTTGGCCTCTTCGGCCAGGCGAAGCACCCGCTCCCATTCGTCGGGAGGGGGAAACTGCAACAGCTGGCCCGCCGCGATAAAGAGTCCCCGGGGGTCGCCCAGCCGCCTTGCCAGATCCAGGTTTTCCCAGAATAGCCTCCGCGCCTCGCGTCTGGAGCCGCTGACCTCAAGTATCAGGGCACGAGCGCCATCGGCGTGGACCTGGCCGAGGGTCCCGGGCTCGGCGAAGCGCATTGCCCGCTCCGCCCAGCGCTGGTACATCTGGGTGGCGGCGACGGACGCGCCGCCGTACCGCCGCATTGACTCCTCGGCGATGGCGCAGGCCCGGACCGCTCGCTTGCCGTCTCCCAACAGTTCCGCGAGGGTGTAGGCGGCCTCGGCGGCCTGTTCCCCAGCCCGACGGGGCTCGCCCGCCGGCATCAACGCCTCGGCTAACGCCAGCAGGAGGTCACAACGGTCCGCCTCGTCGCCGGGATCGAGTACCTCCAGAACCTTCAGCGCCTGGTCCAGTAGACGGGCCGCTTCTCCGTAAGCATGGACCTGCAGGGCGCGTGCTGCCGCCATCCTGCTATAGTCCAGAGCCTTCCGCAGATCGTCGGTTTCGGTGCTCTGCCCGAAATGCTCCGCCAGCTCGGCCGCGTGGTCTTCCAACCGGCGGCCGTGTAACCTCTCGAGGGCGCGGCCTACCTGCTGGTGCAGCCTGATCCGCCGGGGGATGAACAGCTCTTCGTACAGGATCTGGCGGAAGAACGCGTGGGCGAACCGGAAGGCGACCGCACCCGGCACGGCTCGCTGTTCCACTACCCCCACCGCCGTGGCTTCTTCCAGGCAGGCATAGAGCTCTTCTTCCGGTATTCCCGCCACCCGTTGTAAGACGTCGAGCCTGAAGTCCCGACCTATGACCGCCGCTACCGCAAGAACCTGGTTGCTCCGCTCTCCTAACCGGGAGAGCCGCCGGCCGACGACGTCTCGCAGGCCTTCCGGGATCCCCATTTCCAGCGGCGACTCGCCAGTGCTTCGCCAGCGTCCCTCTTCGCGGGCGACAAGCCCTTCCTCGACCAGGTACCGCAGGACCTCCTGGATAAAGAGGGGATTCCCCTCGGTCTGCCGGTGTACGGCCTCGGCGAGTCCCCATCGGACGTGCTGACCGGTGAGGTTCGCGAGCATGCGATGCACTTCATCGGGGACGAGGCCGCGCAGGGGGATTCGACCGAAGCTTGGGGCGCGGCGGAGCTCGGCGAGCGCACTGGACAAGGGATGAGTGCGGTCCACTTCGATGTCGCGATACGTGCCGACCAGGAGCAATCGAGCTCCCTGCAGATTTCGTGAGAGATGGACTAGGAAATCGAGGGTGCCCCGGTCGGCCCAGTGGAGGTCCTCGAGAACCAGCAGCAGCGGCTGCCCCGTGCCGGCGTTGCGCAGAAACCCGGTGACCGCCTGGTAGAGGCGCCAGCGGTCGTCCTCGGGATCACCGGCCGCGCGTGGTTCGACCGCCACCTTCTCTCGAATCTCGGACACGATGCGGGCCACGTCCGTTGCGCCGGACCCGAGATCCTGCCGCAACCCTTCTGGCTCCCGCGCCAGGACGTACGACCGCAACGCTTCGACGAAGGGGAGATAGGGGAGGGTGAGAGATCCTTCCTCGTAGCAGTGGCCTATCAACGTCTTTCCGCCCCGCACCGTCGCATAGGTTGCAAGCTGCTCGCACAAAGCCGTCTTCCCGATTCCCGGTTCGCCCACCACCATCACCAACGCCCCCTGGCCCGAGACAGCCCCATCGAAAGCGCCTTGGAGCTGCCGTAGCTCGGCTTCACGACCAACGAAGGTCCTGCGGTAGAGGGGGTTGTCGGACGTCTGGGCACCTCCGGCGTGGGTTCCTTCACTCTGACCCTCTCCCTGAGGGAGAGGGGACCCCAGCGCCTCCAAAGCTTCAC
>CAZPYZ010000614.1:0-2810 GCA_964590215.1 uncultured Dehalococcoidia bacterium
GGGCGCCCACAAAGTGGAGAACATCGACTGGTACGCCCGCCTGGCCAAGACCGCGCGACGTCCCATCCTCTGGAGCAGCGTGAACTGGCGCTACGATGCCCCCGACCTCTGGCGCGACCAGCTCGACTACGTCGAGAAGTACATCCAGGAGGGTCTCCGGATGTACGGCAACACCAATATCCGTCCCACGTTTTCAAGGTTCACCCTCCGCAACACCCAGGGCTTCGACATGTATCCCACCTGGAAGAGGGTGTTCTCGCAGCCTATCGAGGAGCGCCGCCGCTCCCTGGCCGACCCCGGGGTGCGGCAGACGATGCGCGGGGAGCTGGAGGAGATCCTGCCGCGTCCCGGCGAGCCCGGCTTTTTCAACAAGCGCTGGGACCTGATCAAGGTGCTGCGTACCCAGTTGGAGGAAAACAAACCGTTGGAGCAGCGGAGTATCGAGGAAGTGGCACGACTGCGGGGCGCCAAAGACCCCATCGACGCCCTGTTCGACCTCGCACTGCAGGAGGACCTGGATACGGTCTTCGTCAGGACTGAAGCGCAGGACGACGACGTGGTGGCCGCGATCATCAAGAGCCCCTACACCAACGTCGGGATGTCCGACGCGGGAGCCCATGTCGCGTTCGCGGCGGGCTTCGGAGTAAGCAGCCTGGTACTGGGCTATTGGGTGCGCCAGAAGGGCATGCTCAGCCTCGAGCAGGCGGTGAACATCTTGACCTTCAAGGTCGCCTCCATCTTCGGGCTCAAGGACCGCGGCCTCGTCTGGCCCGGCTGGGCGGCCGACCTCGCGCTGTTCGATCCGGAGACCGTGGAGGCGCTGGAATCAGAAGAGGCCAGTGACTACCCCGGAGGCTTCACGCGTATGGTGCAGCACGCCCGGGGCGTCCACTACACCATTGTCAACGGCGAGGTGCTGCTGGAGCAGGGCGAGCACACCGGCGCCTATCCGGGCCGGGTGATCCGCAATGCGGCCGTGGAGCGAGTGGCCCCGGTTGGGTAAGACAATACCAGTCCGCATTGGGTCTTGGTCATGTGACGGGTCCGCGCGCGGCCTCGCAATGACCGCGCCGGGCTAGAGACGAAGGAGGCAGCCCGATGAAAAAATCAGCGTGCTTCTTGATCGCGGCTCTCGCGCTGGCCGCTGGCGGCTGCGCTGCCGCCGGTGGTGGAGGCGCTCCCCAACCCGGCGCAACGGACACACCGGTGTCCGGCGGCCAGCTCAATATGATGGTCCCCAACGACCCCATCGACTGGGACCCCAACCTGGGAGGCAGGTCAGACCCCGGCGAGGACGCCCTCGCCGTCGCCTACAACAGCCTGCTCTCCTTCAAGTTCGGCCCGGACATCGAGTACAGCAACATGATCCTGGCGCCCGGCCTGGCCGAGCGGTGGGAGGTATCCCCCGACGCCAGGGTCTACACCTTCCACCTGCGCCAGGGAGTGAAGTTCGCCAATATGCCTCCGGTCAACGGGCGGGAGCTGACCGCCGCCGACGTCAAGTTTTCCATCGAGTATTACACCGTATCCGGCGAGCTCACGGGCAAGAAGCTTCCAGAGAGCCGCAACGAGTTTATGTTCGAGGGGCTGCAGGGTGTCACCACGCCGGACAAGTACACGGCTCGGGTCTCCTTCAAGGAGGCCTTCGTCCCCTTCATCATGTACGCGGCGTCCAACAGGGCTCCCATCATCCCCAGGGAGATCTACGACAAGGACGGCCATTTCAAGGACCAGCTGGCTGGTACCGGTCCCTTCCAGCTCGATCTCCCCGCCTCGCAGCGGGGCACCCGCTGGGTCTTCAAGAAGAATCCGGACTACTGGGACGCGGGCAAGCCCTATCTGAACGAGGTCCGCTGGCTGGTGATCCCCAGCGGGGCCACCGCGCTGGCGGCCTTCCAGACCAAGCAGCTTGACCGCATCGACGGCATGCAAAGCCAGGCTGTCGTGGAGGCCACCAGGGCCTATCCGGAGGCGAAGACCTTCAAGTACATCGAGCCCCAGGCCGACAAGCTGCGGGTATCCCACGTCGCAGGCCAGGTCACGGCCGACGTGCGAGTCCGCAAGGCCATGAGCTTGTCCCTCGACCGGGACGAGATCAACAAGGTATACGCGGGCGGCGAGGGGGTCTGGGGCCTTGCCGGGACGCTGGTGGGCCTCTTCACCGAGGATGAGGTCAGAAAGATCTACAAGCAGGACGTGGCCGAGGCGAAACGCCTGCTGGCGGAGGCCGGTTACCCCAACGGGGTGAAGATTGAGGTCCCTATCGATGACGGGCGCACCAGGGAGGTCCTCTCCCTGATCGAGCTGATGCAGGCCCAGATGAAGCGGGCGGGGATCACCGCGGAGCTGCAGCTGATGCCCAAGGCGGAGCAGCGCCTCCGCCGCCGGGCGGGCGCCTTCGGCTTCGACATGAGCACCGGGTCAGGTAGCGCCGATGCCGACCAAGACTCCGTCCTCTACGCCGAGTTCCACAGCTCCTTCGGCGGGACTACCAACAACTCCCACATCAAGGACGCGGAGCTGGACCGGCTGCTGGAGGCCCAGCGCCGCGAGCCGAACCTGGAGAAGCGGCGGGAGCTGCAGCGCGCCGCCGCCGTGCGCATCGCCGAGATAGTGGGCGCCATCGGGCTTATCAATACCCCCAAGTGGGATATGGTGCAGCCCTACGTCCACAACTACCACCCCCACTTCAGCGTCAAGGCGCCCTACATCGTGTCGTGGATCAGGAAGTAGCGGGAGTTAGTGTGTTTGTCATGCTGAGAGCTTGTGAACGTTTGATGTTTCTGGTGGTACGGCCATGATGATCGCGT
>CAZPYZ010000615.1:0-2807 GCA_964590215.1 uncultured Dehalococcoidia bacterium
GGGGCAAACGACCGCTGCGTGAACCTGGGGTCTGGGGCGCAGCCCCAGTGTCACCTGCAGGATGGGGTTGAGCGCGAGGTAGCGGGCGGCCGTGGTGCCGAGGTGGCGAGGCTCACCGCCTTGCGCACCCGGATGTCCGTCGTCGGTTGTCCCGGCACCTGGGAGACCCGCATGCCCGCAGCGCGGGGCTGAAGGAACTTGAAAGACTGGGCCCCGGGGTTCCCCTTGATGGCGTCCTGGGCCTCCTGGTACTCCATGTCGTACATCAGGTCCAGCTGCTTCGTCTGGAACGCGGCCAGGGCCGAGGAGTCGGCCCGCACGACGAGCCACCGTATCTCATCCAGGTAGGGCTTCCCCTCGTCCCAGTAGGTGGGGTTTTTCCTCCAGACCCAACGCGTGCCCTTCTGGGACGCCTGGACATCGAGTTGGAAGGGGCCCGATCCCAGGATCTGCTGTTGGTGGTTGCCGTCCCGCTCGTAGATCTCTCTCGCGAGGATGGCATTCCAATCGGAGGCGGCGTAGGAGATGAAGGGTGCGAAGGGCTCTCTAAAGTAGAAGCGCACGGTCTGCGGATCGGGCGCCTCCACCCGCTCCATGCCCAGGTACATAAACTCGTTCCTGCCCGGGAGCAAGTTCTTATCCTTGAACAAGCCGCTGCGGGTGTAGTACTCCGCGGTCCACTTTACGTCGGCCGCGGTGAGCTCACGGCCGTTCACAGGAGGCATGTCGGCGAACTTCACACCTTTGCGTAGGTGGAAGGTCACGGCGATGCCATCCGGGGCGACCTCCCACCGCTCGGCGAGCTCGGGTCGGAGCCTCATGTCGGCGTACTCGATGTCGGACCCGTTCTGGAACCCGAGCAGGCTGTTGTAGGCCTTGGCGAGCCCGTAACGCGCCGGCGCGCCTCGTCCTTCGAAGTTGGGGTCCCACTCCTTGGGATCATCCAGGACCAGCATGTTGAGCTGACCCCCGGAAACCGGTTTGTCCCGGTCCACCGCGGCCGGCCCTAGTGGAGTCGCCGCTCCAGCGCACCCCGCAGTCATGAGGGCGACCAGAAAGAACCCTGGTACGACCTGGCCGCGAAACTTGCCGCTACGGACCACGAAGTCACAACGCACTGGCCGCTCCTGCTCCAGGGGTTAGGGCATCGTCGCGCTTGTGCCGAAGGCGTGTCAAAACTCGGCGATAGGCTGGCCGTCTTGCGATGCCGCTGTCGCGAGCGCCTAAGTAGCCGTTCGGCATTAACCGCTTCGTACGGATGCCTGGCCGCAGGGTGTGGACCAATGTTCGCGCTCGAACGCTGTGAAGCATGTGGCACAGGCGCCCTCGCCTGTGAGGGCCTCTGCGACGTGCAGCGGTTGTTGGCGAACTGATCCTAAGCCGCTGGACAAGCGGCCGCCGCGCCGCCAAAATAGGCGCCACCTAGGTCCTAGGAGTGCGGCCGGAAAGCCGCACTCACTGGGGGGAGGATGGGCAAAACGTTCCTGGCGTGAAGCCGGGGTCTGGGGCGGAGCCCCAGTGTTACCAGCTTTCCGGCCGGGCTTCTAGACCAAGAAGGAGGGCGTCATGACCACGGCAGGCCCCGGTGCCCCTGACCCGGAACAGGCTCCAGTCATCCAGCGAATCGACCCCTATGCGGAGTGGCGGAAGGCAGAAGGCCCCCCCATGGCCGGCGGCGTGTACTTTCGGGACATGAACGAGATCGAGACAGGTCCCTGGCCGCGTAAGGGCGACAACGTCAAGGGCGCCCTTTGCTACCTGGACGGCGATGACGACTGCGATGAGCACATCGTCGAGCTGGGCCCCGGGGCATCGACGGTCCCGGAACGCCATATCTACACGGAGTGCTTCTACGTCCTCTCCGGGCGCGGGTCGTGCAGCGTCTGGATCGACGAGAACGCCAAACAGACCTTCGAGTGGGGCGCTGGGAGCTACTTTACCCTCCCCACCAACGCCTGGTATCAGATGTACAACGCCAGCCTGTCGCAGCCGGCCAAGTACTTCTCGGTCACGGACCTGCCGGGATTGATGCGGAAGTGGATCAACCAGGAGTTTGTCTTCGCCAACAACTTCCAGTTCCGGGACCGCTACAGCGGTGAGGCTGACTACTTCAGCGCAGAAGCGAAGCTCTGGAAGGGCCGGGTGTGGGAAACCAACTTCATCCCGGACATCTACAAGCTCCCTCTATATGAATGGAAGAGCCGGGGTGGTGGCGGCACCAACGCCTTCATGATTATGGGCGGCGGCGTGACGGAGTCCCACATCTCGCGCTTCCAATCCGGCCACTACAAAAAGGGCCACAGCCACGGCCCGGGGGCCCATCTGTTCATCACCGAGGGTGAGGGCTTCTCCCTCTTGAAACGGGGCAACGAGCCGCGTATCAAGGCCGACTGGAAGGTCGGCAGCCTCTACCTCTCAGGGGCCGGCGAGGGCTGGTGGCTGCACCAGCACTTTAACGTCGGCGAAACCCCCGCTACCTACCTCGTCCTCGGCGTCAACCGCTCCCGCAAGTACGCGCCCGACCGCTGGACCGCGAGCCAGTCGACGGTGCTGCGGGGAGGCGAGGTCAGCGCCAAGGAAGGCGGCCGGCAGACCGAGTACGAAGACGAGGACCCCGAGATCCACCGCATCTTCGAGGACGAGTTGAAGAAACGGGGTGTGACCTGCCGCATGAAGAACCTGATCCCCTGGTGCACCGGAGAACCAGGAGCCGAGAGCTACAAGGCGCACTTCGAGCCGGACGAGCACCTCTAATCCTAGCCAGGTGACCTGAAAGCCAGCTGGACCTAGTGCGTGGTGCGTAGTGA
>CAZPYZ010000616.1:0-2797 GCA_964590215.1 uncultured Dehalococcoidia bacterium
TACCGGACCCTGGCAGTACGATGAACCCAGTTCCCAGGCAGGCGCCCGCATAGTCTACAAGAGGAACCCCACCTATTGGGATACGGGAAAGCCCTACCTGGATGAGGTCCGTAGTCTCGTGATCACAGAGGAGTCCTCAGCCAAGGCGGCCTTCCAAACAAGGCAGGTCGATATTTTGCCCGACGGGGAGAGCCTCTCGGACGGGGAGGAGCTGCAAAGCAAGGTCCCCGATGCGAAGTTCGCCCGGTATGTGGGGTGGAACGCCCTCCGGGTGTATTTCAACGTGAACGTCCCGCCCTTTACTGACGTGAAGTTCCGGCGGGCGTTGGACCTTGCCATAGACCGGGAAGAATTTGTCAGGACCTTTACCAAAGGACAGGGCCAATGGGCCATGGGCGGCACCATCCCGGGCATCTTCACCCAAGAAGAGATCAAGAAGCTGGTGCCCTACAACCCGGAAGAGGCTAGACGATTGCTCCGGGAATCGGGCTACGCATCATCCCCGGTCGAGATCGAGTACATGTATAGCACGGGCTACGGGGAGCAGCTGCTGGTGGACAGCCAGCTCCTGCAGGCCCAGCTCAAGAAAGTTGGCATCGAGATGAAGATCGTGAACCTGGACCGGAACGATCTCTCTGCTCGCCGCAGAAGCGGCAAGTACATGATGACCACCACAGGCGTTGGGCCTGCGTTGGAGCCTGACCCCGACGTCTATGTGTACGGCTACTTCCACCCCAAGTCAGGGACCAATTACTACCATGTAAACGATCCCAAGCTCACGGAGTTCACAGAGGCTCAGCGAAGGGAAGCCGATCCCGCCAAGCGCAAGGAGATCTGGCGTCAGGAGGCGAGGTACATCGTCGACAACGGCTACGCGCCCTGGATCTACCATGCGCCCAACTTCGACTTCTGGCAGCCGTACGTGAAGAACTACCATCCCAATACCGGCGCCAACAACGAGCCTTTCCCGGATACCTGGCTGGACAAGTGACCGCAGTATTCTGCTGGCGAGTGCTACTGTGGGTTCGCCATGTATGTTCGCTCGCAGTTCGACATCTGGAACCCGCGTTTGAAGCACTACCGCCCTAACACCAATGTCAACGGTTGGGCGGTGAGCGACAGCCGGTTGGAGGAGTAGGCTCGAGCCGGGCCGAGCATCATGGACATGCCTTCTGACCGGAGCTACAATCCTGCAGCCGCCTACATTTTTCGGGAGAATCTAATCTAAACAGGTACTCAGGAAGGGGGTCGGAGATGCAGGAGCGTGGCGCGTTTCCGGCGGAACCGGAGGTCCAGGTAACCTTCGGTTCCACAGTGACCATCCTGTTCAGCGATATTCGCGGCTTCACCGAGTTCACGGATGCTTACGGGGACGAGGCGGCCTATCGGATGCTCCAGCACCACAACAGCTTGGTCCAAGAGCAGATCGCTCTGTACGGGGGCCACATCGTCAAGCGGCTCGGTGACAGCTTCATGGTTTCGTTTGACGCCGCGCGCACGGCCGTCACCTGTGCGGTAGCCATGCAGCGGGCGGTTCAACACTACAACCGCACCCAGCAGGGCCCCAAGGTAGAGATCGGCATCGGGATAAACACAGGCGAACCAGTACGAGACGCGGGTGACCTATTCGGAGGATCCGTAAACCTTGCTTCCCGCATTTGCGAATTAGCCGGGCCAAGACGGATCTTGGTGTCTGAGGCCCTCCGCCATGTGGTGGGGCGCATGGAGGGTAGCGAGTGGATCGAGAGGGGTTTCTTCGAGGTCAAGGGGTTTCAGGAGGCCCAGCGTCTGTTTGAGGTGGACTGGACGGTAAGTGAGGCGGTTAGAGCCACGCCCGTGCGACCAGGAGTTGCGACTCGTCCTCCTGTGGACACCGAGTTGCCGAGGGAACGAGAGGAGCGTGGGAAGGGACGGCAACGGGGATGGGGTGCGCTATACATCTTAGGCAGAATTGTAGGTTGGGCCACGGTGCCGTACTTACTGCTGCTCACCTATGGGGCATTCCTGCGCGAACGTGGGCCGATCATTGTGGGCCTCTCCGCTACCGCCACGCTCCTCGCTGCGGTTTTCATGGTGGATGCGGCGTTCCAGGTTCCCGGTTTGCGCCGCGCGTTACGCAATGTCAGCAGCGGGAAAGGCGCCCTGGTTTATTGGTTGGTGGCACTGGGTTTCTCCTTTGGTCCAGGATTCGCTGCGGGATTTATCGACGCCATCCGCGAGAACGCGGTGCCTCCTTCTCAGGTAATGCCTGACGCGGCAGCCAGCCCCGGGGAAGCCAGGAGAGGATGGGAGCTCCTGCGGTGGGACGACTTTTCGGATCCAAACCGGGGTTTGTTCCTCAACGACCGTCGTGACACCAGGCGCGGGACGTTCAGTGATGGAGTTCCGTGGCAGTACCAGTGGGAGTACGCGTACTCAGGTGGCGGTCTGGTCGCTCGAACAAAAGGGCCGTACCCAGCCCACGCGGATAGGCTGACCTTCCGCCAAACCGCCAGCGCGTCTGACCTGGTGCTGGGGGACTTTGCCGTCGAGGTAAGGGCTCGTGCGACTAAATCCGTTGAACAAGCCAGGTACGGCGTGACATATTCTCTGGGCGGCAACGACTATTACGAGTTCGAGGTGATACCGGCGGAGCGTGCCTATTTAGTCCGTTGGGGGCCTAGGGGTGCTGATGTACTTCGAAACCGCACCCGCACGAGTGCCCTCAACCCGGCTGGGGAAGAGAATCTTCTCCGGTTCGAGGTACGGGGGAACGCACTTAGGCTCTCCGTCAACGGGGCGGAGGTGGACGTTGTCT
>CAZPYZ010000617.1:0-2792 GCA_964590215.1 uncultured Dehalococcoidia bacterium
TCGCCGCGATTATCGCCAGGACTGCCCGGCTCTTCCTGGCCCAGTGGGAACCCGGGACGCCTGTAGGTGACCGGTGCAACGAGTTGCTGCTGGTCGCAGGAGCCCGGAGCGAGGACGACGTGACGACGGAGTTCTACCGGCTTGCGTTCCAGGACCCGCTGCTGCGTGAAGCGTTCCGCCGGGCCGTTGCCACTGCGGTGTACCTGGAATGGGGGGTGGCTCCCAGAGAAGGTCCAGGATAAGGGGTGACGAGGACTGACCAGCCGGCCGGGGCCGACATCTGATCGTAATGCGTCCGTAACAAGGCGTTAACAGACACCCCCTAACCTCTGGGAGACTGCCTGCGAACCGTTGCGCCCAGAAGGGGCGCTTGCGGTCGGCTTCAGGAGGGCTAACGGTCCTTGACGGTAGATCGCGCCGGTAATTCACGGACACCCCTTTTCGAAGCACGGGGCGTCACGGTGCACTTCGGCGATCTGGTGGCGAATGACGCCGTGGACCTCCCCGTGTATGGTGGCGAGATCCATGCCGTGCTGGGAGAGAACGGCGCAGGCAAGAGCACCCTGCTCAAGGCGCTCTACGGGATGTACTCGCCCGAGGAAGGCGCCTTCTACAAAGACGGGCACCCCGTCCGCATTCATAGCCCCGCGGATGCCCGTGCCCATGGCCTCGGCATGGTCTTCCAGGACCTCCGCTTGGTCCCCGCTTTCACCGTCCTGGAAAACATCGCCCTCGCGGCAGACGGCGACTTCAAGCTCAACCTCCGGGGCCTGCGCCAGCGCGTCGCCGCACTGGCTGACCAGTATCACCTGACCATTGACCCGGACATCCCGGTTTGGCAACTCGATGTCGCGGGACGGCAACGCGCCGAGATCGTGAAGGTACTACTGACCGGCGCGCGCATCCTGCTGTTGGACGAACCGACCAGCGTGCTGGCTCTCAGCGAGGTGGAGTCATTCCTCCAGCTGCTGCGCCGGCTACGAGACGAAGGCCACGCCGTGGTCATGGTGACGCACAAGATGCGGGAAGTGCTCGCCTGCGCCGACCGGGTCACGGTGCTCCGAGGCGGCCGGGTGGTGGCAAGCACCACTGCGGTGAAAGCGCTGGACGAGGATCAGACCGTCCGGCTCATGGTCGGGGAATGGGCCTCTCCGGAGCCCATCCACCGAGGGCACCTGCCTGCCTCCCATGCGCCAGCCCTTGCCGTCCACGATCTGAGCGTAGAGGACGACAAGGGCCGTGTGATCCTCGCCGGTGTGGATTTCACCGTCCACCCAGGCGAAGTGCTGGGTGTGGCAGGGATCTCCGGCAACGGCCAGCGCGAGCTCGCGGAAGCTTTGCTGGGGCTGCGGCCTGCAAAGAGAGGCCTCATCGCCCTGCACGGCGACGCGGTGACCGGGGCCGGCCCGGCTAGATTCCTGCAAGGGGGGATGGCGTCCATTCCTCAGAGCCCGCGGGATGAAGGGATCGTGCCGGCCCTGACGGTGTTGGAGCATCTGGCATACGACGGCTTGCCTCAACAGGAACGCCGGTTGCAGGTGGACTGGCGCAGTCTACGTGATCGATACACAGCCATCCCTGCGATCCGCTCTCTGAACCTGCCCGCCCCCGACCGGCGAGCAGATACCCTGTCCGGAGGAAACATCCAGCGGCTCATGGTAGCTCGAGCCTTGGCGCGAGAGCCCAAGGTGGTGATAGCCAGCTACCCGACCCAGGGCCTCGACATCGTGACCACGCGCCGCCTCATGGCGATGCTGCTGGATCTGCGGGACGCCGGCGGGAGCATCCTTTATTTTTCGGAAGACCTGTCCGAGCTCTACGAGATGGCGGACCGACTGCTGGTGCTCACCCACGGCTATGCGCGGGGGCCATTTGAACCGAGCAAAGTGCCGGCCTACGACCTGGCCCGGCTGATGGTGGCCGGGGACGAGTACCACTCGCCACGGCTAGTCGCGGCCGCGGAGGAGATCAGGTTTGGCTAGCATGGCGGCGGTGCTCCGCACCGCCCGCCCCTGGATCGGGGCTCAGGTTCGCCCGCTCCTGGCGGGCTCAATCTCTGCCGCTGCGTTTCCTGTGCTCCTCTTTGCGGGATTCCTAGCACTGGCTGGGGTTTCCCCGCTGGAGGCGTTCAGCGCCATGGTCAGCAGCTCTCTCGGGTCGGCCTACGGATTAGGCGAAGTACTGGTGCGGGCTGCTCCCTTCGTGCTGACAGGCCTGGCGGCCGCGATCCCGGCCCGTGCGGGACTCCTCAACGTCGGCGGGGAAGGACAGCTGGTGTGGGGTGCCTTGGGCGCTGCGGCGCTAGCCGCCGTCCTGGGGGACATAGCCCTGCCAGGTCTCTTACTGCTGGCGCTAGCGGGGATCGCAGGCGGGGCGATGTGGGCGGGCGTAGCGGCGCTGTTACGCACCAGGCTGCAGCTAAACGAAACCATCAGCACCCTGCTGCTGAACTACGTCGCCTATCTGCTGGTGGGGCACATCCTGCAAGGACCCTTGAAAGACCCAGCTTCCTTTAACTGGCCGTTCTCTCCTCCGATAGCCGATGCCATGCGCTTTCCGACCCTCTTCGACTCACGGGTACACCTGGGCATCCTGCTCGCCCCGGCAGCGGTCGCAGTGTTCGCCCTGGCCCTGTCTCGTACCTACTGGGGGCTGCGGTTGCGGGTCACCGGGGGCAATCCCCAGGCGGCACGCCGGGGCGGCATCGACGTCCCTCGCGTCTACGTGACAGTGCTGGTCCTGGCTGGGGCACTGGCAGGCCTGGCGGGGGTCCTCCAGGTTGTGGGCGTAGA
>CAZPYZ010000618.1:0-2777 GCA_964590215.1 uncultured Dehalococcoidia bacterium
CTTAGTGAGCGCTTTAGCGCGTCGGCGGTGGGCGAGGGCCCCGGGCCACCTCATCGCGCTGAAGCGCGTACGACGAGCCGTCACCCCTCCTGCACGGGTGGCCAGATGCGGAGACCTGATCTCTTCATCGTTCTCCGGCGCGTTGGCGTTGAAGGTCCCCATTTGGATGACCGGACCCGGAGTCACTCCCGGCGCCCGGCTTTTCACCTCCGGGCCATCCGCCCGCTCTGCCTCGGCGAAGATGCAGTAGCGCACGCCGGTCCGCAGACCGAGCATCTCCTGAGAGCGGGCCGGTAGGCTCCCCAGCACCTCGGAGGGACGGGGGTCCAGGAAGACGTGGGGATGCTCGGCGCCGTAGAGCATGAGGTAGGCATTGCCAGCCGGCACCGCGGGGTCCTGAGTGTGCACCAGGCGCTGGTGAATACTCTGCTCCCGCTCCGCCGTCATTACGTTCTCAATGTGGGCCGCCCAGAGGTAGCCGGGGCGCCGCAACATCGCCCGGATGTGGGTTTCATGCAACCAGGTGAGGTACTCTTCTTTGCCCGCCTCCGGGAGGTCGTACCATATCGCCCAGAGGCCTCGGTCCATGGGCTACTCCTGACATTGGTGTGGTGTCCCTGAAGCCGCTGCCTACCTGTCATTGACTTGAAAATGTGGCACAGCCGCCCTCGGCTGTGTTGGACTGCGGGCCGATTTTCATTCCCAGGAGTGCAGGCGCAAGGCGGCGTTGGCGATTGCGAGGAGCGGAGGTGGTGGGGAACCTCTGGGGGGCGACGTGGCAATCTGGGCGGGGGCAGTGCCTGTATTAGCGCCCACAGCCATTTTCACGGCCCCGTGATCCTGTCTACCTCGGCCAATTCTTCCTCCGTCAACCTCCACTCCGCGGCCTTCACGTTCCCCTCGATGTGCCCCACGGTGTCGGCCCCGGCGATGATGGTGCTCAGACACGGCCGTGTGAGCAGCCATGCGATGGCCAACTCGGCGACGGTACGTCCCCTGGCCCTGGTGAACTGCTCCAACTGCTCCAGGACGTCCCAGTTGCGGTCCGAGGTCCAGCGGGCGAAGGTGGGACGGTTGGCGCCCCGCGTCCCGGCCGGAGGCGGGACTCCCCGCCGGTAGGTTCCCGTGAGGAACCCCCCAGCCAAGGGGAAGTAGGGGACGATCCCCAGGCCGTAGGCCTGGCACATGGGCACCGTCGTCTGCTCGATCTCCCGATACAGCAGGTTGTACATCGGCTGCACGCATATGAAGGGCGTGAGGTGCTGGCTGCGGGCGGTCCAGATGGACTCGCAGACCTCCCAGTCCCAGTAGTTGGAGCAGCCGATGTAGCGGGTCTTGCCGCTGCGGACGAGGTCGTCCAGGGTGCGCATCGTCTCGTCCATGGGGGTTCCCCGGTCGGGATGGTGGATCCAATAGAGATCGACATAATCGGTGCCGAGGCGTCTGAGGCTGGCCTCGATGGCCTCCTTCAGGTGCTTCCGGGAGGCTCCCTGCTGGTTCGGCCCCGGGCCCATCGCACCGGCGGCCTTCGTTCCCAGGACCACTTCATGCCGGCGGCCCTTCAGGGCCAGTCCGAGGTGCTCCTCGGAAACGCCGCTGTTATAGATGTCGGCGGTGTCGATGTAGGTAACACCCAGGTCCAGGGCGCGGTGGACTATAGACGCCGCGGTGGCGGCGTCCACCTCATTGCCAAAAGGGTTGGCGCCCAGGCCGATGGCAGACACTTCAAGGCCGGATTTCCCGAGATGGCGGTACTCCACTAACGGTTCTCCCCTGTGCGTTTCGAGGGTCTCAACGAACGCCCCGCCGGGGTGGCGTTGCCTGAGCGCCGTCCTGAGGCTCCCGAAGGGGTCCTCGAAGGCAGGGGAGCAGGGCGCAGGGTGGGCACGAATGCGATGTCACCATGGACAGCTATACCTCCGCGAACCGGCAGACGACAATCGGGCCCACTATAATCGATGGACTGTGCAGTTCGCCATCTTCACCCACGTCCCCTGGCCAGAGGGCGCCGACGCGAAGCGGGTCGTGGACCGGACCACGGAGGCCGTTCAGGTGGCGGAAGAACTGGGGTTCCAAAGCGCCTGGTTCGCCGAGCACCACTTCACCCGCTACAGCATGGCCTCCTCCCCCCTGATCCTCGCCACCCACGTCGCGGCCCGGACCAGCTCCATCCGTCTAGGGACCGCGGTCCTTCTTCCGCCGTTGCACAACCCCGTGAGCCTGGCGGAGCACACGGCAACCCTGGACCTGCTTAGCGGCGGGCGCTTGGACGTCGGCTTTGGCAGAGGGACCTTTGGCTATGAGTAACGGGGCTATAACGTCGAACCCGAGGAGAGTCAGGACCGCTTCCAGGAGGCAATCAAGATCATCCTGGGGCTTTGGACCACGCCGGACTACACGTACGCGGGCCGGTACTATAAGGTGCACCGGGCCAACCTGGTGCCGGCGCCGGTTCAGACACCTCATCCGCCGGTATACATCGCCGCCACCAGGACCACGGAGACGCTGGACTACGCCGCCGACAACGGGTACACCCTGTGTATCGCCGTGGTCCAGGACACCGCGCCCGCCCTCGACCTCTGCCGGCGCTTCGTCGCCCTCTCCGATGAGAAGGGGTTCAACGTCCCCATGTCGAAGATACCCTTCTTCCGCTACGTGTACATCGCGCACAGCGAGGAGGAGGCCCGTAAGGACACCCTGGACAGACTGAATTGGGTCGTCGACATCATGCAGTGGCGGAGCTTCCTGAAGGAAGGGAGTGAGGTGTACCAGCGAAT
>CAZPYZ010000619.1:0-2756 GCA_964590215.1 uncultured Dehalococcoidia bacterium
GCCCGGGCGGTGGTTGCTGCCGCCCCAGTGCATGAAAGTGCCGGAGGGGTGGTGGTTGAATAGCCGCGAAGCATCTCTGGGCGGGCGGGCCCTACCAACCGGGGAGGGGCATTTTCGTAGGAAGTGAGGAGAGAGTCATGCTCACACGGGAAGAGAATGAGTACCTGTGCCGCATAGGCCCTGGGACGCCCATGGGGAACCTGCTGCGCCGCTTCTGGATGCCGGCCCTGATCGCCACGGAAGTTCCCGAACCGGACTCACCACCCGTGCGGGTTAAGATCCTCGGCGAGGAACTGGTAGCCTTCCGGGACACCGCCGGGAAAGTGGGCCTGGTGGCCAACAACTGCCCCCACCGCGGCGCCAGCCTGTTCTTTGGCCGCAACGAGGAGAACGGCCTCCGCTGTGTCTACCACGGTTGGAAGTTCGACGTCGAAGGCCGCTGCGTGGACATGCCCAACGAGCCTCCCGAGAGTAACTTCAAGCACAAGATCAAGGTGACCGCCTATCCCGCCGAAGAGGCCGGCGGCGTTATCTGGGCCTACATGGGCCCGCCGGAGTGGAAGCCGGCCCTGCCACGCCCGGAGTGGACGCTGGTGCCAGCGGAGCAGCGGGTGGTCAGCCGCTACATCCAGGAGAACAACTGGGTCCAAGGAGTGGAGGGCGGCATCGACAGCAGCCACGTGTCGTTCCTGCACAGCACCGTGGCCTCCCATCGCGGCGGCGAGACGGACGGCTACCGGAACATGATGGCGGCAGACAAGGCGCCCGAGTTCCGGGTCGCGATCACCGATTTTGGCATGCTCATCGGCGCTAGGCGCCGGGTGGCGGACAACCAAGACTACTGGCGGGTCACCCCTTTCTCACTCCCCTTCTACACCGTGATCCCAGGCATGCCGAACCAGGACCGCCCGTTCAGCGGCCATGGTTGGGTGCCCATTGACGACGAGAACACCTGGCTGCTGACCTATTCCTGGCACCCCAGCCGGCCCATGAGCGATTTTGGCGAACAACCCGGGCATCCGGCACACTATGCGCCGCGGAAGGCCGAGGATCCTCGGAGGCCGCGCCAGTGCCGGGACAACGACTACGAGATCAATCGCGAGGTGCAGCGCACCCGGACCTACACCGGGATAGAGAACGGGTCGATCCAGGACCGGGCGATCCAGGAGACCATGGGCGCGCTCTACGACCGGACCAAGGAGCACCTTGGCACCGCCGACACCGCCATCATCATGATGCGGCGGCTGCTGATGAAGCTGGCTCGCGATCTGGAGAAGGGCATCGAGCCCTACGCGGCGGAGCACGGTGAGGACCTCACCGTCCGCTCCGCCGGGTTCCTGGCCGAGGACGGGGCCTCCTTTATCGAGGTGGCCGAGCCCCTCGTCCGAGCGGGGAGATCCCGGTGAGTTGGCCGCGCCTGGGAATAGGCACCAGCGTGGGCGAAATACGCCACCGCCGGGAGCATCCTGGCCAAGCGGTGGACGGCGGGCTCAGCTGCGCGTTGCGCCAGCTGCCTAATATCCGTGCGCGTTCGGGCAATAACGGTCCTGGGAGCGCAGCCTTCCAGGCTGCCAGGGTGCGAGAGAGGGAGGCAAGCCTGCCCCGAGCGGAGCCGAAGGGATGCCTGCGATCCCTGGCGTGCTCTCGTGCCTCGGTAGTAGCTATAGCTGCTTCCCCAGCTCCATAGCGAACCCCAGCAGCAGCTCATCGGACCCGGGAGCGCCAAGGAGCGACAGCCCGATAGGTAGGCCCTCTACCCCCGCGAGAGGGAGGCTGATCTGAGGTGCGCCGGTCATGCCCGCGATGCAGGTCAGCATACTCATGGGCCCGCGCTGAGCGCGCCTGACGGACAGAGGCTCACCGCGTAGCGGCGCGGGTGTCGGGGTACTCGGCAAACAGACCACGGCGCCGCCGCCCAGCAGTTCTTCCATGCGCACCCGGACCTGCGTCCGCAGCGCGTTCCCCGTGGCGACCTGCTCGTCGGTGACGGCCCTGGCCGTGACGAACCGCTCCGAGACGTCGAAGCCGAAGCGGGGCCTGACGCGATCAATCCAGCCCGCGAAGCTCTCCCAGGCCTCCCGGTTCTGCAGGTTCCCCTGGTGTTCTGCCCATGCGGCCAGGCCTTCGGGCGCGATCCGGACCGTCGAGGCGTCGCCGATCAGTTCGGCGAGACGGGACACCAGCGGGCGGAGGGCCGCGGCAACTGCGGGCTGGGCGACTTCGAAGGCATCCTCCGCGATGAGCAGCCGGCTTGGCCGCGCTTCCTGTACGGCGCTCTGAAGCAGCACCTGGCCTACCCGCGCCAGCAGTGCAGGGTCTCGAGCAAACCAGCCGATGGTGTCGAAGCTGGGCGCTTGCACCAGGACGCCCTCGAAGGGAACACGTCCATGAGTCGGGCGTATGCCATAGAGGCCGCAGAAGCTGGCCGGGACCCGGACCGATCCTCCCGTGTCCGACCCCAGTGCGAAGTCGACCAAGCCTCCCGCCACGGCAGAGGCCGATCCGCTGGACGAGCCCCCCGGTACCCGCTCGGCCGCCCTCGGATTCACCGGGGTGCCGTAGTGAGGGTTCTCGCCGAAGATGCCACGGGTTATCTCGTCGGTAATAGTCTTGCCCGCCATGGTGGCGCCCGCGTCTACCAGCGCCTGCACGGCCCAAGCGGTTCGCAGCGCAGACCCGTGGGTCCCTCGCCAGTCCGGGTTCCCCCCGCCCGTCACGAATCCGGCCACGTCGAAGATGTCCTTTGCCGCGAAGGT
>CAZPYZ010000620.1:0-2755 GCA_964590215.1 uncultured Dehalococcoidia bacterium
CCAATGCTGTAATGGGACCACCCGCCCGGGTTGATGAGGATCCCATCGGAAGACGGCGCCTCGCGCTGGATATAGTTGACCAGCTCCCCCTCGGTGTTTGTCTGGAAGCAGGCCACCTCCACGCCCAGCTCTCGGGCCCGGGCTCGCACCAGGTCCTCTACCTCAGCCAGGGTCACCGTTCCATAGATGCCAGGCTCCCGGGACCCAAGCGCGTTGAGGTTGATGCCGTTCAGGACCAGGATGCGCATGAAGGCTACGCTGGTGCCGCCGCCAGCTCTTCTTCCGGCGCCTCCTGCCCGTCGCGACGTGCTCGCCTGGTGACACCCGTGTAGCCACACTGCGTACATTTGGCGGCGCCGGCCCGGGCCTGCACCAGCAGCCCTCCGCAGCTGGGGCATGCTTGCGGCAACGGCCGGTCCCAATTGGTGAAGTCACAACTGGGGAAATTCGCGCATCCGTAGAAGGGACGGCCCCGCTTGGTCCGTTTCTGGACGATCTCACCGCCGTCCTTGGGGCAAGCCACGCCGATCACGTTGAGAACCGGCTTGGTGTTCCGGCAGTCGGGGAAACCCGAGCAGGCCTGAAACCGCCCGAAACGCCCCAACCGGTAAACCATCGGCCGACCGCACTTCTCGCAAGACTCCCCCGTTGGCTCCGGCTCTATCTTGACCTTCGCTATCCCGGTATTCGCGCGCGCGATGTCGGCCGAGAAGGGGTCATAGAACTCTTTCACCACTGGTACCCACTCCCGTTTGCCCGCGGCGATGTCATCCAGTTCGTCCTCCATGCGGGCGGTGAACCCGATGTCCACGACTTCGGGAAAATTCTCCGTCAGCAGGTCGTTAACCAGGTACCCCAGTTCCTGGGGCAGGTACTGGCGCCGCTCCTTCTGCACGTAGCCTCTCCCCTGGATCGTGCTGAGGATCGCGGCGTACGTGCTCGGGCGGCCGATGCCGTTGGCCTCCAGCGCCTTGACGAGGCTGGCGTCGGTGTAGCGCGGTGGTGGTTGTGTGAAGTGCTGTTTGGCTTCCAGCTCCGCCAGTGTCAGAGGCTCTCCCGCCACAAGTTCGGGGATCTTGGCCCGGTCGGCGGTCTCATCCTGGGAATCGTCCGTTCCCTCCTGGTAAAGGACCTGGAAGCCGGGGAACATGACCTGAGAGTGAGTTGCCCGCAGGAGATACCTGTGGTCGGACTCCCCGTTGTGGGCCTCGACGTCAACGGTGAGGTTCTCCAGTGCCGCGGCGGCCATCTGGCTGGCCACCATCCGCTTCCAGATGAGGTCGTAGAGCCGGAATTGTTCCGGAGTCAAGCGGGACCGGATCTGTGCCGGTTCCCGCAACGTCGACGTCGGCCGGATGCCCTCGTGGGCTTCCTGGGCGCCCCTGGAACGGGTGGTGAAACGGCGTGGCGCCTTCGGGATGAAATCGCCGCCGTAGGCCCGCTGGATATATTGCCGTGTTTGCTCGATGGCGCTCTCGGCGACCCGCACCGAGTCCGTTCGCATGTACGTGATGAGGCCGACCGGGTTCGCCTCACCAATATTCAGGCCTTCGTACAGTTGCTGGGCCACCGCCATCGTCCGCTGCGCGGTGAAGCTCAGCTTGCGGGCCGCCTCTTGCTGCAAGGTGCTGGTCGTGAAGGGCGGTTCCGGCTGGCGGCTGGCAGCCTTCGTGGTGACCTCTTTAACCTTGTAGGACGCAGGCCGCAGGTCCGTTACGAGGCCGTTGGCCGCCCCTTGGTTTGGGATCTGGATCCGTCCCCGTTTCCCGGCGAGGTTCACCAGGCCGGCTCGGAACGTGGCCCCTCGCCGGGGGCGCACGCTGCCAGCCTCCTGCTTCGCGAGGTCCGCTTCGATGGACCAGTACTCTTGGGGTACGAAGTTCTCGATCTCCCGCTCCCGTTCCACGATCATCCGCAGCGCCACCGATTGGACCCGGCCTGCGGAAAGCCCCTTCCGAATCTTCCGCCAGAGCACCGGGCTCAGGGAGTAGCCGACGAGCCGGTCGAGGATGCGACGGGCCTGCTGAGCGTTGACCAGGTCCATGTCGATCTCGCGGGGATGGGCAAAGGCCTCCCGGATGGCCTCTGGAGTTATCTCATGGAACACGACGCGTCGGATCGGGACCTCCCGGATCTCCGCCGCCTCGATGAGATGCCAGGAGATGGCTTCTCCTTCCCGGTCGGGGTCGGTCGCCAGGTAGACCGTGTCCGCCTTTTTGGCCGCGGCGCGTAGCTCATCTACCACTCCCCTCTTCTCCGTAGGCACCAGGTACTTGGGCTGAAAATTCTGTTCGGGCGCCACGCCTAGCTGGCTCTTGGGCAGGTCCCGGACATGGCCCAGCGAGGCCCGAACGGAGTAAGACCGCCCTAGCAAGGGGGCGATGGTGCGGGCCTTGGCCGGCGACTCCACGATGACGAGGCGAGACCCTGAGCCCAACGCGGCGGGGGCTGCTGTACGGCGGGTCTTCTTCACCGCAGTCCTGACTGTTTTCTTGGTAGGGGCCCGTTTGCGGGATTCAGCCATGGTCAGCTACCTCAGGGATGAAACGCCACCTCAGCATAGCGCATTTCATCGGACGCAAGAGGCCGTGCGGGCAGCGTCCGCTCTCGGTGGCTCCTCGCGTCTATGGTCCCCAGGCCGGCTTGCTCCAGTGCCGACTCATCCAAGACCGAGGGAGGTCTCGGCGGCCCGGCGCAGGTGCGGCACCCGGCTCGCTCGCCTCGGCGCCACCCGGCGCGGGCACGGGCCAAAGGG
>CAZPYZ010000621.1:0-2750 GCA_964590215.1 uncultured Dehalococcoidia bacterium
GTCCGGGTCCAGAGCGCGTTGTACCCCTCTCCCCTCACGGCTGCGGCAAGCTCGGCTCGCTCCAGCGCCAGCATCTGCTTGAAGGTCTGCCGGCACTGTTCGCCCACCTCCGGAAAACCCGTCTCTTGGAAGCGAGCGACGATGCGGTCGAGGACCCCCAGGCGGTGAAAGCTGGTGACGGGGTTAGGCCAGTGAAAGGTGACGATCTCCTCGGGCAGCTCCAGGCCCGGCCGGAGCTTGCCCAACTCCTTGAAACGGTCTTCGGCCGAGCGCGCTCTTCTCACCAGACTGACGAAGGGTTTCTCCTGGCTGTTGTGCCGGAAATCAAGGAGGAGGCGTCGCCCCAAGGTGGAGAAGCGCACGATAAGTACCCCGGATTTGGCCACCATGTCCGTAATCTCGGGCAAGTCGACCGGATAGTCCATATCCATCTCACCTCTCCCTGGGGGGTCGGAGGAGAGCTATATGTCTTGACTGCAGACGCGTGATTCGTGGTGCGGAACGGGTAATGCGCGAACGGAGGGAGTGATCACCCATCACGCATCAATCGTCACGTCTAAGGAGGGCCTCCCCGTTGGCACGCCTGCGGCCGAGGCGAGTCCGGGGTATCGTAACATACGTCCCTGCCGACATCACAGACGGATGACGAGACGCCCAGCCCACGACCCCATCCTTTGGCCGCTGGTGGCTGGGCTAGCCATCCTTGTGATTGCCCTGGCCATCAGGCTTACCCTTCTCATTCGGGCCGACTGGCTCAGCGATTTCGACGAATCGGTTATCGGCATCATGGCCCTGGAGATCGCCGATGGCCGTCGTCCCGTGTTCTTCGCTGGGCAGCCGTATCTCGGAGCGGTGGAAGCGTACCTGGTGTCCGGGCTGTTTGGCGTGACAGAGCCAGGACGCCAGGCCCTCAAGACCGTCCCTCTGATCTTGTCGCTGCTCTGGGTCGCCTCCACCCAGATCCTCGCGACGCGGCTTTTCGGCGCCGCCGCCGGGGTAGTAGCCGCGCTTGCGGCGGCACTGCCCCCCCTTTACGTCATGGAGGCATGCTTGAAGGCCGGCATCGGCGTGACGCCGACGCTCCTGTTGGGCAATCTGCTGCTTCTGGCCGCGGTCGAGCTGGCAAAGACGCCCGACGGAGGGACGGTGTGGCGATGGGCGGCGGGCGACGGGAGATCTGCGATGGGAGACTGGAGGCTATCTGCTTGGGCGGGGTTCCTCGGTGGCGTGGCAGGCCTTGCCTTCTGGTGGCACTGGCTCATCGCCTATTACCTGGTGGCGGTCGGTATCTACCTCATCCTGCGGCGGCCGGACCTCGTTCTGAACCCCCGCTGCTGGTTGGCGGTGCCCGCCTTCCTGCTCGCCAGCCTCCCCCTCTGGGAATACAACCTTGATCACGACTGGGCGACCTTCCGGTACCTGTTGGGCCCCAATGAGGCCCACAGTGCGGGCGTCGGCCCCCGAAACGTCCTGGAGGACTGGGTCTTCCACCGGGCGCCCGCGGTGCTGGGCAGCACGTCCCCCGTCCCCGGCTGGCTGGCCTGGGCCGCGGTTTTCGCCATGGCGGCGTCGCTTGTTGCTGTCGTACTGGGCGCCGTCCGTTCATGGACACAGTTGCGGCCGTCTCAGCTCGAGCCCTTGGTCTTCTTCCTCTTCGCTCTGCCCGCGGTCTACGCCTACAGCGGTTTTGGAACGGCCGCGTTCAATCCCTTCCAAGTGGACGCCAGCGGGCGATATGTCATCCCCCTCTTCGCTGCGGTGCCCCTGGCCTTCGCTTTCCTCCACCGGCGAGGCGGCAAGGCTTTCACGGGTGGATGCCTGGCCCTCCTCGCGGTCATCAGCGTCGCCGGAGCGGTCGAGTCGCCGGCTGACCGGCTGTTTCAGTCTCCCTACTACACCCGGGCGCCCGCTTCGCTGGAGCCAGTGATTGGGGTGTTGGACGAGGTGGAAGTGGCCCACGTGTGGACCGACGTGGGTCTGGCGCATCCACTGATATTCCAGAGCCGCCGACGGATACAAGCGGCCGATTACCTCGACCGGCAGGCCGGGGGGTTCGTCAGGTTTCCGGAAGCATTCAGGTCAGTGGAAGAGGCCAATCGCACCGCGTTCCTGGTGGCTGTGCTCCCCGGCCAGGAGGGACCCCTGGAATCAGAACTGCAGCGCCTGGAGATCGAGTATCAGAAATGGGAAATGCTGAACCTCGTGCTGCTCGTTCCTGAACGGCGTGTGGATCCCCAGGAGGTCGCACTGGGTCTGGGGTACCAGTATTAGTCCAAAGTCCAACGTCCAAAGTCCAAAGTCCCCCACGCCCACACCAACGAGTGGTAGGGGCGTATTGCATAGCCCTCGGGGCCAGGGGCGGGGCCACTATTCCAGCGAGCTTCAGGGCGTCTGGAAGGTGGAGGCTGATGGCCAGGGGAGGGGCGCCCCATCGCCCTGGACGCGGGGTCGCACCCTCCAGTGGTAGGTCCTATTAGCCTCCAGGGAGAACACGGGGGAGATGGTGTAGCTCCTGGGCGGAGTGGTCACCCCACCGTGTAAGAGCTCCCAGTACAAGAACGCGTTTGGCCCGAACTCGGGGTCCACGCTCACCTGCACCTCATAGTAGAAGACCTCGGGGTTGATATCCGCCCAGACCAATGTGGGCGTCAACGCGGCCACGGTGCTGCCCCGGGGAGGGCTGAGGAGGCTGATGGTGTCGCTGCTCACCCGGGGCGTCCTGAAGCTGCTGGCCGACCCTGAACGGCGGA
>CAZPYZ010000622.1:0-2748 GCA_964590215.1 uncultured Dehalococcoidia bacterium
ACCGTGCCTCGCTCGGTGCGAACGCTCGGCCAGCGCATCGCGCAGGCGTAGAGGACGGCCTCGATGCGGTCATGAGGGACCGAGAGGGTTCGCCCCGCTGGACCCTCATCTACTGCTTTCAGGGGAAAGCGGGCGATGAGGCCCCGCGTAGCGTGGCTCACCGCGAGCTCGATGATGGGCAGCGCCCCATCCTGGTGGAGGGCAGCCAGCACCCCCCAGCGGTCCAACATTCTAAGCGTCGGCGGATGAAGGTTGTCGCCCCGGGTGCTGTGGACCTCTCGGGTGACCTTCTCCAACAGTAGCGTGGAGACGCCCTGGCGGCCCAGGGCGTTGGCCAGCGCCGCGCCGGCCACCGCACCACCTACGATGATGACGTTGGCGTCCACGTGTTACGTCACTCCGAGCCAGCGCGACAAACCGCTATGAAAACGCCCTTCCCACGGATGGTGAGCCTACCCACCCGCCCCCGGATGCTCCGCGGCTTGAGGCCCCACCTGGTCGTTTCATGCTTCGACGATGCCAAAGGCCGGAGAATCTCCTCTAGGGTAAACGCCGAGGAAAATCACGGAGGGCGCTGTGCGGGCTCCACACGACGTCCTCGTAAGGAACCTGTCGTGACAAGAGACCCACGTCGATGGCAAACTGGTTCAGGGCTACGATGGACTCCTGCGAGATACCGGGATCGTAGTAGGGCAGGTCTCGCCGGATCAGCTCTGCGATGAGATCGGCCTCCGGAGGCGGAAACAGCCGCCGGCCTACCACAGTCGCCCGGGATGGGTCAACCCGCAGGGCGTGCTGCGCCTTCACAATGGCGTGCACCGCGGCCTGGACGGCCCCGGGGTCGCGGGCGATAAGATCCTCGGTGGTGACGAAGGCGGGGAACGTGTAGTGCCGGGCCGCCGGCGGCCCATCGCCTCTACGTACATCCAGGACCACCGTTCCGGCTCCCCGGCGCACCGCTACCTCGGCCCCCATGCCGTTGGCCCAGAAGCCGTCGATCGTCCCATCCTCCAAGGCGCGTGCGGCGGTCACGCCAAAGGAGGTGCCTCCCTCGGGGGTCCCCGGCACTGGCCCGATTTCCACGCCGTCCCGTTCGAGGTCGATCCCAGCCTCCGCCAGGAGCCGCCGCAATCCGGCGTCGGGGCCCGGGGCTGCCCCGATGCGCAGGCCTTTGACAGCCGCGAGGTCCCCTCGCTGCGCACCCAGTCCAGCGCGGAGCACCAGGAACCAGTACATACGTTGAGCCAGGGCAGCCAGCAGCTTCGCGCCGTTCCAATTTGGGAAAGCATGCAGCGGCGCGTGGGCCGCCCCGGCGACGAAGGCGTACTGCCCATCCCGTAAGGCCTCCATGGCCCGCGTCACCGGGAAGAGAAGCTCGACCTCGGCGTCAAGCCCTTCCTCCTTGAAGAAGCCCAGCTCCACCGCCGCGATGGCGGGGAAGTAGGAGTTGGAGATGAGATCGGGGACCGCGATGCGGTACATTGTGAGGCCAAGAATGACACGGAGCTGAGGGAGGAGGCAAGCCGATGCCCAAGACCGAGCGCGAGTTTTTTCCTGTCACCGATATCGACTGGACCCCAGCCCTCGGAGGGGAGGTGCCCGGTCTCTCCGAACGTATCCTGGCGCAGGAGGATCCGGCGACAGGCGTCGCGACGCGAATCCTGCGCTTTGAGCCGGGCACGGACACCAGCGCGGCGGGGGTGCAGATCCATTCCTTCTGGGAGGAGGTCTACATCCTGGAGGGATCCCTTCACGACCTCACCCTCAGACGGACCTTTCCCAAAGGCACCTACGCCTGCCGCCCCCCTGGGATGCCCCACGGGCCTTGGGTTGCCCCGGAGGGCTGTACCACCTTCGAAGTGCGGTACACCAAGTGAAGTGGCGTATGCTGGACGATATGGCGCCGGCGCTCTTGCCGGCGGCCGTGCCCGAGGGCGGCCATGCCGCATAGATTTCTCCTCTCCATCGTTGAACCTAATAGGCCGAACACCTCCGTAGACATCGAGGTGAGGCAGGTTCTCCTCGCGGGCTATACCGGGCGGGACCTGGCCAAGGTGATGGAGCACATCGAGGAACTGGAGCAGCTAGGTGTTCCCCCGCCGCCGCGGGTCCCCATGGTCTACGTCGTGGACGGTGGTCTCCTCACCACTGATGCCCGGATAACGGTCAGACATGGAGAGACCTCGGGCGAAGCCGAGTTCTATCTCGTACTCTCGGGCCAGGGTCTTCTGGTCGGCGTGGGCAGTGACCATACCGACCGAAGGGAAGAAGCCGTGGACGTCCAGTCCTCCAAGGGCTTGTGCCCCAAGGTCATCAGTCGCGAGGTCTGGCGGCACGAGGAGGTGCGGGGCCACTGGGACCGGCTCGAGCTACGCTCCTGGTCGACGTCGGGCGGTAGCCGCCGCCTCTACCAGGAGGGCCGGCTGAATGCATTCTTTCCTGTGGAGGCCATCCTCGCCGAGGTCCGAACGGCAGCCTATGTCCCTGCAAAGGACCTGGTGTTCAGCGGTACCCTACCCACCATCGGCGGTCTCGCCTACGGCGATCGCTTTGAGGCCGAGCTGCGGGACCCCGTCCTGGGCCGGACCCTTTCCCTGGCCTATGACGTGGCGGTTTCCGAGACCCTGACCTAGAAGCACGGCCGGAAAGCTGGTAACACTGGGGCTCTGCCCCAGACCCCAGGTTCACGCAGCGGTAGTTTGCCTCGCCTCCCTCGACTGAGTGCGGCTTTCCGGCCGCACTCCTAGG
>CAZPYZ010000623.1:0-2748 GCA_964590215.1 uncultured Dehalococcoidia bacterium
CGCAGCCGCCTGTACGTGGACTCCCGAGAGGCGGCCCTGGCCGAATCTGGAGACGTGCGGGCGGCCGGGGAGATAGCCGGCGAACTGGGGGAAGTGATAGCCGGCCTGAAGCCAGGCAGGGGTGCTCCAGAGGAGATCACCCTGTTCAAGTCCCTGGGCCAGGCCGTGGAGGATGTCGTTACCGCGGACTTGGTTTACCGCAAGGTGCTGGCGGCGGGTGGCTCCTGAGGACGGATGCCCAGGCGATCCGCCTTCAAGAACGCCGCAGCCGGGTTGTCGGGCGCCCCGGTCGCAAGGCCGGCGAGGATCTCGCCAACGACGGAGGAGAACTTGAAGCCGTGGCCGGAACAGGCTGAGGCGTACACGACCTGAGGGTGATCCGGGTGGCGGTCGATGATGAAATGCTCGTCGGGGGAGTTGGTGTAGAGGCACACCAGAGCGTGCTCCACATCGCCCAGGCCGGGGATCCGGGTCGTCAGGAACTCCTGGAGCGGCTGGAAGTCGCGTCGATGGACGCGCCGGTCCACGGCGTCGGGGTCGCAGAAGTCTTCTGAGTGATGTCTGGCGGCCTTCACGCCAGGACGCTCCAGGTGAGGAATGCCGTAAAAGGTGCCGGCAGCGTCCCCATCCCAGATCCAGATGGGCATGCGGCCCGGCTGGAACAGGTCCGGCGACTCACGGGGCTTCAACCACGTCACCACGTTCCGCTCGACCCACAGCGGTAGGCCGGGCATGAGTTTGGCCAGCCAGGCGCCTACCGTTAACAGTAAGCGGGCGGCGCGGAACTGCCCGGTCGCAGTCTCCACCTCGACCCCGTCGCTGGTTGGGCTCCAGGCGCGGACGGGCTGGCCGTGGAGGAGTTCGGCTCCCGCCAGGGTTGCCAACCTCAGGTGGGCTTCGATGCACCGTTCGGGGAACAACACTCCGGCGCGTGGTTCGAAGAAGGCCATTTCGTTGTCCCCAGGGTGGAAGACCAGGTAGCGACGGCGAATTTCAGCGGGATCCAGTAGTTCGTATTCCAGTTCATGGAGTCGGGCGCTTTCGAGGGCTCCTGCGATCGCCGGCGCCTCGGGGCGTCCAAGGAAGAGGCCGCCGGTGGGCAGCAGCAGCTGAAGGCCGGACTCGGACTGCAACACATCCCAAAGCTCGTAGGCCCGCCGAAGCAGAGGCACGTAGTCCGAGTGCTCCGAGTAGGCGAGGCGTATGATGCGGGACTCTCCGTGGGATGAGCCCAGCGTATGGCCTGGGGGGTGGGCATCCAGGCCGAGGACCCGCCGGCCGCGTCGCGCCAGGTGGTACGTCGCGGCGCTCCCCATGGCGCCCAGCCCGACGACGATGGCATCGTAGTCCATGGGCCTAGAAGCACGGCCGGAAAGCCGGTGACACTGGGGCTGCGCCCCAGACCCCAGGTTCAGGCAGCGGTCGTTTGCCCACCCTCCCTCGACTGAGTGGGGCCTTCCGGCCGCACTCCTAGCGAAGTTCCAGTTGCAACAGTAAGGTTTCCGTTGTCCAAACCGGCACGCCGCAGCCGAAGAAGTCCAGGTCCGCGGTCCAGATGGCGGCGTCGCTCGCCAGGGCAAGGGCGACCGTGGGGGCGTCGGTCGGATCACGCGGCACGCGTCTGAGGGCCGGTTCCAAGAAGGGTTCGCACGCCGCTGACCGCACCCTGGTTGCCCTGCTGGCGGCCTCAAAGGCACTACTTAGGACCGCGGCGGCCCACGCTCTCCGAGCTATGAGAGCGGCGGGGCGAGGTAGCTCTTGTTGCACTTCGCTCCGGACCTCTGGAGTCATGAGCAAGCGGAGTCTTGGGTTGCCAAGTAGCAGCCGCCCCGCAACGCGCAAGGCCTCCGCGACGAGGACGCTGGCATCAACGACGAGGCGCGCGTTTTTTGGCTGGCGCTTTCGTGCGGCGTTGTGCCGGCAGGTTCGAGAGCTCGCGGCATGGTAGGGGTGGCCGTGACCGGGCGTCAAATCAATCCGGCTTCGTCCCCACAGCGGCGTGGAACGTGGCTGCGACGAAAAACGTCCCCGCCTTCACCGCCCGTTCCAGCGCCTCATGCAAGGCGAGGGATTCCGAGGGAGTGAGCCGGGACGCCAGCTGTTGCTCCACCGCCTGGGGTGTAGTCCGTTCGTCTGTGGCGAGCTGGGGCAGCATGCGCACATCTCGCAGGCCGGCCCGGGGAAACCGATCGTAGAGGGATGCATCAGCGCATCCGCCCGGACCAACGGTGCCACTATAGAAGACCGCCTTCGTGCGTAGCTCCGGAGACAGCGGCGCGTTTACCCAGCGCGGCCGGTCCACAGAACGCGTGAGCACGCCCACTTGCCCCCCTGGCCGGGTAACCCGCACCAGCTCCGCCATCATCCGGTCTGCGTCCACCTCCTCCATCACCGTCGAAGAGTACACTCGGTCGAAGCTGTTTGCGGCGAAGGGAAGGTTCGTTGCGTTTCCTTCTTGGAAGACGATCCGGCCATGGAGGTTATCCCGTCTGGCCAGGGCCTCCGCCTCTCCGAGGAGGTAACGGTTCACGTCGGCGGCCGTGATGGAGACTCCCTCATGGTGAGCGGCCAGCCAGCGCACCAGGGCCCCCGAGCCGCAGCCGACCTCTAGGACGTGGTGCCCAGGCTGGATGTCAAGCTCGTGGAAGAGCGCCCGTACCGCGCGCAGGTACCCGCCCCTGGCCCGGAACTCCAGCGATGCCACCATCCCAACATACGGGCCGCTCAGTTGAACGGTACAGAACCGCT
>CAZPYZ010000624.1:0-2734 GCA_964590215.1 uncultured Dehalococcoidia bacterium
CCCGTGTGGCGGTAAACACCCAGTGCTATGGCATTTGCATGGGTACCAGCCCCTGTCGCAGCGCATAGGCCGTCGCGTCGGCTCTGCCCCGAGCATTGGTCTTCCCATAGATATTGGCGATGTGCCGTTCCACCGTGCGCACGCTCAAGAACAGCGCCGTGCCGATCTCCCGGTTGGTCTTGCCCGTGGCGATCAGGCGCAGCACCTCGACCTCCCGCCCCGTCAGGTGGTCAGGGTGAGCCACACCACCCGCGTGAAGGGCCAAGCGCTTTTGCTTCAGGAGGGCCTCTGTTTCGCGCGCCCAAAGATCCAGAGACAGCTCGGCGTACCCCGAGAACGCCCGCTCCAGCAGGTGGCTCGCGAGCCGGCTATCGCCTCGGCGGCCACGCGCCATGAGCATGCGGCCGTACTCGTATTGGGTATGGGCTGTCCAAGGCCGTGCTCCCATGCGCTCGTGGAAAGCCAGGGCGTCGCGGAAGTGGCGTTCGCTCTCGACCCAACGAGAAAGGAGGCTGGCTAGCATGCCGAGGTGAAGATCGGCGGCGCCCATGAAGGCCACTTGTCCCGTCCCCAGTCCCGCCCGCGGCAAAAGGAAATTGTACAAGAGGGCGGCCCTGGGTTTGTCACCGAGGAAAACGCAGGTCTGCGCGGGAGCTGCTCCGAAAGTAGCCGCATCCGCGGGGGTGAAATCGGCGAAATCCCTCGTGGCGAGGCGCTCGAATTGCGTCAGGGCCGCCTCTTCACAGTCCAGCTCACTGTAGAGCCATCCCGCCAAGGCCCGGAGGAAGCGATTTCCTGGCGACTCCTCGAGGGCTCCCAGGAGGTCAGGCTCCAACTCCGTGAGGCTTCCCTGGTCCCTGTGTAGCACGAACTTCAAGGCGAGAACCGCCCGTCTTGCGTTGGGATCCCGCGCCTGCTCAGCGATGGCCAGAGCGTCTCGACACAGCTGTCCGGCTTCCCCATACCTACCTTCCAGGAGAGCCATCGTTGCTCGGTGCTCCGGTACGAACCACAGGTAGCGGGGTTGGCGCAGCTCTTCAGCCTCGGCGGCGTATGCGTCCACCTCGCTAGCGAACGCGACCAGGTCCCCCAGCCCCAGAAGGGTCCAGATTCTGGATCGGCGCCCCAGCAGGACTAGCTCCCTGTCGCCGACCTGTTCCGCGAGAAGGACCATCTCTTCGATGAGAGCCAAACGCTTTTCTGGGACCGCACTAGCCGCGTAGAGCTGGTGTGAAAGCGCATCCGCCAGGACTCCGGGGGCGTCCAACTGGCGGGCCAGCGCTACTGCGTCTTCTACGAGAGGGCCCGCCTGCTCAGGAGAGTCGGACCAACGGAGGAGTTCTGAGAGACGAGCCATGACACGGACCCGGAGCCTGCTATCCTGCCCCTGCTGCTCTAACGCCTCGCGCAGGAGGAAGCCAAGGTCCGGGTCATATCGCCAGGCCTCAACGCGCGCCTCGCCGTAGCCGATAGCAGCACGCGCGAGGAGTTGGGCCGCCTCGGCGGTTCCCCGGAAAGAGGGCGAGCGTGCGGTTCTGGCCACCTCCAGGAAGGCCTGTTTTGCGGCGTCGAAATCACCAGCCCGGATACACGCGGAGCCCAAGCCAAGCAGTAAGCCGCCTCGTATGGCGTCACTCCCCTCTCCCGCCGGCTCCATCGCCTGGAGCCCGCTCCGGTAGTGACCCGCCGCCTCTTCCCAGGCGTACACCGCTTCGCTCTGCTGTGCAGCGCGCAGCGCGTACTCGAACCCCTTCTTAACGTGACTCCCGGTCCCGGCCTTTCGGTAGTGGGCCGCAAGGGCAGACACGTGCGGCTCCGGGTTCCCACCGTAGGTAGCCTCGATTATCTGAGCAGCGCGCAGATGGAGGGCCTGCCGTCGAGGCAGACTGAGCCCGTCGTAGAGCGTCTGACGCACCAGCGAGTGGCTAAATTGGTACGCCCCCCTTTCCTCGTGCAGCACTCCCGCCCGAGACGTCTCCTCAATGGCGTCCATCAGGATGGCGGGCTCGCTCTCTGTGACCCCGCGCAGCACCTCGAAACCGAAGCGGTCCCCCAACACCGCACCCGCTTCAAGCAGGCGGGTGGCCTCCGGGCTCAGCCGCGCCAGTCGCACCCCGATGACCTGGCGCACTCCCTCGGGGACCCCCCATTCAGCTGTGGCCGCCCTTTCGTCGCTCAGGTCGTGTCCTCCGGCTCGCAGATGGCGCACAACCTCCTCGATGAAGAAGGGGTTCCCCTCAGTCCGGTGGTGGATAGCTTCTGCCATCGGCGGCGCGACGGCTGATCCGTTCAACCTCCCGATCAACGCCGCAGCTTCCTCCCGGGAGAGCGCACCCAACGTGATCTGCTCCGACACCCGCTCCCGGGTCAGCTCCGCCAACGTGTTGGAGAGGGGATGGCCGCGGTCGACCTCTTCCGTCCGGTAGGCGCCGGCGACGAGGATAGGGGCGTGGGAGAGCTTCCGCGCCAGGTGCCGCAGCAACAGCAGCGTAGCCTGGTCCGCCCAATGGAGGTCGTCAAGGCAGACCAGGAGGCCCTGGGCCTCTCGGAACCGGGCGATCGTCAGTATGAATTCACAGAGGTTCTCGATCAGGCGATAACGGTCGCTCTCCGGGTCCAGGGGCGGCCGCAGCGGCAGGTCCGGCAGGCGCGTGCGGACGTCGGGCACCAGCAGCGCCACCTCGGGCCCCCAGTCGCCCAGTTGCGCCCGCAGTTCATCGTTTGGACAGGCGCG
>CAZPYZ010000625.1:0-2730 GCA_964590215.1 uncultured Dehalococcoidia bacterium
GTGAACACTCCTGTGACCTGGTTCAAGGTGTTGAGAGTGTCCTCTTGGCTGGTGACCGTGAAGTCATCCTCTCCAGTGATGCGGTGACGCTCTCGCAGGATTTGTGCTACCTGCTCCTTCGCCTCGGACACTGCACTCTGACTGACCGCCTGGACGTTGATGGAGCTTACCCCCCGTCCGCCTTGGGTAGTCCGTTGAGACGCCAGGCGCGTCATCGCCGTGGTGATTGGGACCATGACGACATCGTCCTCCAGTCCCATACCCGACCCTCCTTTGCTCCGGAGTACGCCCACCACTCGTACCTGAATCTGGTTGATGCGAATCGCCTGGCCTACCGGGTCCTCTTCTGGGAACAGGGTTTGGGCGATGTTGCTGCCCAGTACAGTGACCAGGGACCGGGACTCGACCTGCTGGGGTGTGATGAAACTGCCGTTTGCGACCTGGTAGTTCCGCACCGCCTCGTAGGTATCGGTCACGCCAGTGATGCGCGTGCGGGCATTCCGGTTCCCTGCTATCACCTGGGCCTGGGTTTGCGTCTCGGGCGCGACCAGGGCGACGGCAGGGGCCCGCACAGGATCGGCCAGCGACTCCGCATCCTCGAGGGTCAGCGTCGCTGCGGAACCCTGAGCCTGACGGACGCCACCCTGTTGCGGCGCACCGGGACGCACAAAGACGAGGTTGCTCCCCAGGGCCGTGATGCGAGCAGTCACCTGGGACTGGGTCCCCTTGCCAATGGACATAAGAACGATTACAGCAGCTACCCCGATGATAATGCCGAGCATGGTGAGGGCCGCCCGCAGCTTGTTGGCTTTAAGCCCATCCAGGGCGATGGAGAGGTTCAGTCCAAGGTTCATGTCACCTCTCTTGCTCGGGGGTCCGTCCCAAACCGCCCGCAGTACGGAGCCTGTCCCGAGCCTGCCGAAGGGATTCTCGCCTCATCCACAGCCCTACACCACCACTTCCTCGGACTCCGCCAACCGCAGCCGCTCCAGGCCGGTCTGCGCGTCAATGGGGTGGGAGATCCGCTCCTCATCCTGCACGCGGCCATCCCGGAGGTGCACGATACGCGAGGTGTGGAGCGCCACGTCACGCTCATGGGTGACGAACACCACCGTGATGCCATCGTCACGGTTCAGGGACTGGAACAAGGCCATGATCTCTTCGCTCGTTCGGGAGTCCAGGGCGCCGGTCGGTTCGTCGGCAAGGATAAGGGAGGGCCGGTTCACAATGGCGCGGGCGATGGCGACTCGCTGCTGCTGACCGCCGGACAGCTCGTTGGGCTTGTGGTCCATGCGATCACCGAGCCCCACCCGCTCCAGGGCCTCGATGGCCCGTGGGCGGCGTTCCTTGAGGCCCGCATAGATGAGGGGCAGTTCCACGTTGCTGAGGGCGGTGACGCGCGGCAGCAGGTTGAAGCTCTGGAACACAAATCCGATCTTCTTGTTCCTGACCTCGGCCAGTTGGTCGTCGCTCAAGCTCGAGACGTCGAGGCCGTCGAGAAAGTAGGCGCCGGCGCTGGGGGTATCCAGACAGCCGATGATGTTCATCAGCGTCGACTTGCCGCACCCTGAGGGGCCCATGATGGCGACCATTTCCCCGGAATGGACCGCGAGGTCGACACCACGCAGGGCAGGCACATCCACCCTACCCAGGTGGTAGGTCTTTATGATGTCGTGGATTTCTATGACAGGGGCCATTACCTTCCGATCGGCCTGAAACCTGCGCCTGGACCGCCGAAGCCGCCTGTTGGCCCAAAGCCCACCTGAGTACGCTGCCCCTGCTGCTGGCCAGTGGTCGCGGCGGGAAGCAGGACCACCTCCCCCGCTGCGAGTCCCTCCCGGATCTCAGTCCGCTGGTCGTCGGTCAGCCCGACCGTTACATTGCGGTTTTCGGCCTTCCCATCAACCTGTACCTCCACGGTCCGTTGCTGTCCCGATCGCTTGATGGCACGGTTCGGGACCAGGAGCACTTCTTGGCGCTCCGCATAGACGATGGTCGCCACAGCGGTCATTCCCGCCTTGAGTTGCGCTAACTCTCCTCCCGGGGCGTCGCCAGAGGGGCGCTGGCCGCTAGGGCGTGCTCGCTGCTGACCTGTTTGCCCACCGGCTTGCCCTCGCTGCTGGCTGGCGCCGGTGGCCCTGGCTCCGCCCGCCGGCTCTCCCGACTCCACCCTTCCCCGCGGCGCACCGAGGGCCAGCAGCACCTGGTACGTGGTCACTCCCGACTGGACGGTACCTGAGGGAGAGATGGCCACGATGCGGCCCTCGTATGGGCGGGCACCAGCCGCCTCCACTGCGACCTCAGCCGTCTGCCCCAACTGGAGCCGGGCCACATCCGTCTCATCGACGCTGACCAGAGCCTGCATCCCATTGGGGTCGATAACGGAGATCGGGCCACCCCCCGCCCCTCCGCTCGAAGAGCCGCCTGCACCGCTTTGGAGCCCCCCGGGGACGATGGAAACCTTTCCAACGATGCCGTTGAAGGGCGCCTTCAGGGTGGCCTGATCCAAACTGTACTGGGCTTGATCGAGGTCTAATTGGGCTCTATCGACGTTGAGTTCCGCCTTGGCCAGGTCTTGCACGGTAGAAGGCGCCGAAGTCTTGTTCAGCGAGGCCATGGCCTGCTGTAGAGCCGCCCGCTGGGCGGTCAGGTCGGCAGCTTTGTACGGCGTCCGGGTCTGGTCCAACTGGTTCTCGGCCTGTGCCACCGCGCTCTGGGCCGCCGCAAGAT
>CAZPYZ010000626.1:0-2711 GCA_964590215.1 uncultured Dehalococcoidia bacterium
GACAAACTCTTGGATGGAGCGAGTGGAGAAGAACACGCCAGCCACACCGGTCAATGACAATCCGGTCATGCCGGAAACCGGCATGGTCGCCACCCTATGCAACCGCCGGGATGTGATCACGGCCGTGGAGATCCACGATTCGCCCACGGACGGCCGCATGCACCTCATCACCGCCGAGTACAGCCATCACGACGGGATCTACTTACCATCATGAAAACACTCCTTGACCGGCTGGCCGATCGCATGGGATTGCCACCGGCATGAGCAGGGACGCGCGCCTGACCGCCGCTATCAGCCGGCTTACCAATGCCGGCCTCGCCCGGTTCGACACCCGGGCGGCTATCGCGACGGTGCTCACCCTCGCCATCGTCTACCTCGCCGTCTCCAGCCTGGAGATCCCCCGCGAGCTCGCCCTCGCCTACGCCACCATTCTCGGCTGGTACTTCCCCAGGCCCCAGGAACCCCAGGCGCGTGGTTAGCCCCGAGTCGCTCCCGTGCCCTCTTACTTCCTTATTTCCTGCTTCCCTCGACCAGGATCACGCCTCACGCATCACGCATGACGCATCACGAATCACGCATTACTCTCCGCCCCTACCAGCAGGAGGTCACCCGGGCCGTGCTGCGCTCGGTGCATCAGCGGCTGGGCCTCACCTTCTCGGTGGAGATCGCCCGGCAGGGTGGCAAGAACGAGATCTCCGCGCACATGGAGCGGTACCTCCTGGGCGTGAACTCGGTGCGAGGAGGCGCCGGCGTCAAGGCGGCGCCCACCTGGCGGCCCCAGGCCCTCACCTCCCTGCAGCGCCTCAAGACAAGGCTGGCCGAAGAGGGCCTTCCCTTCCAGGTCGAGCAGGGCTACCAGGTGGTCGTGGGCGCGGCCCGCTGGCTCTTCCTGAGCGGCGGGGAGGCCAGTAACGTGGTCGGGGCGACCGCCACCATACTGCTGGAGGGCGACGAAGCCCAGGACCTTTCCCGCGAGAAGTGGGATCGGGACTTCCGGCCCATGGGCGCCGTCGCCAACACCACCAGCGTGCTCTACGGCACCGCCTGGGACCGCGCCGACCTGCTGCAGCAGACCAAGCACGCCAACCTGGAGCTGGAGCGGAAGGACGGCCTCCGCCGCCATTTCGGGTACGACTGGCGCGCCGTCGCCGAGCACAACCCCCACTACCGGGCCTATGTCGAGGCCGAGCGGGAACGGCTGGGCGCCGGGCACCCCCTCTTCACGACGCAGTACGAGCTGCAACCCCTGTCCGGCCGTGCCCGCATGCTGCAGCCCGCCCATCTGACCCTGCTGCGGGGCAGCTTCCCCCAGGAGGAGGTCGCCGGTCCCTGGACCTATGTCGCTGGGCTGGACGTTGCCGGCGGCGCCGAGCAGCGCGCCCAGGACCTCGCCGCCCTGGAAGCCCGCAGGCCCCGGGACGCCATGGTCCTGACTATCGCGGCCCTCCGCGAAGCCCGCAATGTGGGGCAGGCGCCCTCCCTTGCCATCCACGTCGTCCACACCTACTCATGGACCGACGTCCCTCACCACACCACCATCCCCCAAGTCCAGGACCTGGCCCGCCACTGGCGGCTGCGCCAGCTGGTCGTCGACGCCACCGGCCAGGGCGAAGCCGTGGCCAGCATCCTGACTCGCCACCTCGGCCGTATCGTCACCCCCTTCGTCTTCACGGGCGCCAGCAAGTCGGACCTAGCGTATCAGTTCCTTGCCGCCGTCCATCGCGGTGACCTCCGGGTCCACGCCGGCGCCCCCGGCGAGCTGTGGCGTCAGTTGGAGCTGGCCCGGACCCACGTCCGCCCCAGCCGCCTCATGGACTTCTACGTGGACCCTCGCGAGGGCCACGACGACTATCTCATGAGCCTCGCCCTAACCATCCACGCTGCCGCCACCGTCCAGCCGGAGCGGACGGCGCGAGGCCGCGCAGATGTGGTCCAAAGTCCAAGGTCCAAAGTCCAAGGCGATGTGCCCCGGACCTTGGACGTTGGGCCTTGGACCTTGGACCGTGGACCCGCGTTGAAAGGATCGGTATGAGCACGCCCTTCCCCCGCACCCTCCGAGGGCTCGACCAGGACCGACGCCGCCGCTACGGGGAGCACCTTGCCTTCTACCAGGGCCGGCAGTGGCAGCACCGTCCACGCTCCCGCAACGACCGCCAGCTCACCTTCAACTACGCCGACACCATCCTCACCATGGTCGCCGGGCTCATCGCCGACCACGTCCGCATCCTCATCACCGCGCCCCTGGAGCAGCCCGAAGAAGCGGCCCGCGCCGCGAATCTGGCCTGGCAGCGGGCCGCCGAGGAGAACGACCTGACTACCCTCGACTTCGAGACCGAGCTGGACGCCTCCATCATGGGGGACGCCTGCTACAAGGTGACCTGGGATGCGGATGCCGACCAGGTCCGCATCACCAGCCCCGACGTCCAGGGCCTCTTCGCCTGGTGGATCCCCGACAACCCGGCGGCCCTGACCCAGGTCGCCCAGCAGTACCGCATCCCGGCCGACGCCGCCTACGACATCTACGGTGTCACCGTGACCGGCAAGAAGAGCAGGGCGGGGGACCTTAGCCTTTGGACTTTGGACCTTGGACCATCAGCGACTATCACTGAGCGCTGGACCCTGACCGCCTTCGAGCTGTGGGTGGACGACACCCCCGTGGTCGCCGGTCCCAACCCCTACGGCTTCATCCCCTACGTCATCTTCGCCAACAT
>CAZPYZ010000627.1:0-2711 GCA_964590215.1 uncultured Dehalococcoidia bacterium
ATCCGGTTGGATCGCGTGGCATGGGAACGCCCGCGGCAGCTCGGCAACGTGCTCTTGGGGCTCACCCTCTGGCAGCGCCTGGGGTTGGATACCTTCTGGGCGGCGCGTCTCGATGCCACGCCCGCGGAGGTCCCGTGGTCCCGTGTCGCGGCGGTCCTGGCGATCAATCGCCTCTGTGCCCCCGGGAGCGAACTCGCCATTGAGGAGCGGTGGTTTACCAGCACCGCGCTCGATGATCTCCTTGCGATCCCTGAGACGGCGATGCACACCGACCGCCTCTACCGGTGTCTTGATCTCTTGCTCCCCCACAAGGGGGCGCTCGAACAGCATTTGAAAGCCAAGTACGGAGAGCTCTTCGGGGCGACCTTTGATGTCCTGTTGTACGATCTCACGAGTACGTACTTTGAAGGCGCCGCCGCCTCCATGCTCAAAGCGAAGCGCGGGTATTCGCGCGACCATCGGTCTGATTGCAAACAAGTGCTCATCGCCTTGATCGTGAGCGTGGAGGGGTTCCCGCTGGCCTACGAAGTCTTTGCGGGCAACCGGCAGGATCGGACCACGCTGGAAGACATCCTCAAGGCGGTCGAAGCCAAGTACGGCACGGCGCGCCGGACGTGGGTCTTTGATCGCGGGGTGGTGAGCGAAGCCAATCTCGAACGTCTCCGCACGCACCAGCCGCCCCTCCCGTATGTCGTCGGGACCCCCAAGAGCGCCATGAAAGCGTTTGAAACCTCGTTGGCGGAGGGCCCTTGGCAACACGTCCGCGACGACGTCGAGGTCAAGCTCGTGGCCGCCCCAGGCGGGACGGAGACCTTTGTCCTGTGTCGTAGCCGAGGACGGCAGCTCAAAGAGCAGGCGATGCGCCAGACCGCGAGCGCCCGCTTGGAGCGAGGGCTGACCACGCTGGCCCAGTCCATTGCCGCGGGACGGGTGAAAGACGAGCGGAAGATCCAGCGACGCATCGGGGCGGTGTTGGCGCGGCACCTGAGTGTGGCGTCCCTCTACACGGCAGAGCTCGCCACGACGAACGGGGCCCGCCACCTCGTCTGGCGGGAGCGTCCTGACCGGAAGGCGTGGGCCGAACTTCGGGAGGGCACGTATCTGCTGCGGGTCTTTGGGTGTGACCTCACCGATCCGACGCAACTCTGGGAAATCTACATGCAACTCACGGAGGCGGAGGCCGCGTTCAAGGCGCTCAAGAGTGATCTCCTCGTCCGGCCGATCTGGCATTCCAAAGAGACGCGGATGGAGGCGCACATCCTCGTGGCGTTTCTGGGATATGCCCTGTGGGTGACGTTGAAACACACGTTGAAGGGGGCGGGGAGCGACCTCTCCCCGATGAAGGCTTTACAGCAGTTGGCAAAGATTCAGGGCGGTGATATTTTGCTGGAGACCGTCCTCGGCCATCGACTGCGACTGCGTCGGGTGAGTCGGCCGGATGCCATGGAGGCGGCCCTCTTGGCAACGCTCAAACTGCAGTTGCCCGAACGCCTGAGTGCCGATGTCCAAATGTAGTGAAGACCTGAAAACCTAAGTGCTGAATTTCCAAGTGTTTGTCCTCAGACGATGGCGCGCCGTGCGTAACCTGGGTCATGCCTATCCGGTTGACTCCGAACTACCCTCTGGGTAGGGTGGGGTCGTGCTGCGGCCCCCCTTCCCCAAGACCCTGGCGGAGTTTCAGCGCCAGTTTGCCGACGAGGCCGCGTGTCGGGCCTATCTGGCCCTCTCCCGGTGGCCGGAGAGCTACCGCTGCCCTGCGTGCCGTCATGCCGCGGCGTTCGAACTGCCCCGGCGCCACCTCTGGCAATGTAAGTCATGTGGGCATCAAACCTCTGTCACTGCTGGGACGATCTTGCACCGGAGCAAACTGCCGCTCACTCAATGGTTTTGGGCGGCCTACCTGATGGCGACCCACACGCCAGGTCTCTCCGCCTTGCAACTCCAGCGTCAGCTGGGCGGGCGCTATGAGACCGCCTGGGTGCTGTTGCACAAACTCAGGAGCGCGATGGTACGGCTCAACCGCGAGGCGCTGTTCGGGATCGTCGAGGTGGATGAAACCTATGTGGGGGGCCCCGAAGAAGGGCTGCGCGGCGGCCGCCAACGGGGACGCAAGGCCATCGTGGTCGGGGCGGTCGAGGTGCGCGGGACCGCGGCAGGCCGGGTGCGGCTCCAAGTCATCCCCAACGTCTCGGGGCCCACCCTCACGGGATTCGTCAAGGCGCAGGTGGCCCCCGGGACGATCGTCCTGACGGACGGGTGGAGCAGCTACGAGGGCCTGGCGGCTCTGGGATATGCCCACCAGCCTCGCACACAGGGCAACCCCGCGAAACGTGCCGACACCCTCTTGCCTCACGTGCATCGGGTCTTCTCCAATCTCAAGACGTGGCTCCGGGGGACCCACCACGGGGTGCGCCCCAAGCACTTGCAAGGGTACCTGGACGAATTCACCTTTCGATTCAATCGGCGTCGCACCCCCATGGCGGCGTTTCAATCCTTGCTGGGCTTGGGGGCCCAGCACGGCCCCACCCCATACACCGTGGTGTATGGTTCGGAGTCAACCGGATAGGCATGTGGATGCTTATCCACTTGAATCCACCTCCCCCCCCACCGGTTGGGGGGGTCATACTCGGCCTTGAACGACGGCCTCATACGGGGTGTTCGGGTAGGCGACAGCATGTTGCAAGACGCGATGAAAGAGCTGGCCTCGATGC
>CAZPYZ010000628.1:0-2708 GCA_964590215.1 uncultured Dehalococcoidia bacterium
GAGCCACCTCCGCATTCGTGGCACAACTGGAACTGTGAACAGTTACCTCCCCTCGGGGCAGTTGACGGTCCCCGACACCGGGACTCAAAATGAACAGAACACTATCATGATCGAGGTCGAGAACTTGGACAGCCTCCAGTGGGATCCTCGACTCTCCTGAGCGCAAGCGGCCGCGGAGCGAGTTTCTGCACCTGGTAACGGACACGCAAAGTCAGATCATGGAGCCTGTCGGCTAGAAGCCACAAGCCAGCGCCCCGACCCTACGGAAGCCGTGCCTCCTTCAGACCCCGAACGCTCCTTCTTAGGAGTGCGGCCGGTAAGCCGCACTCAGTCGAGGGAGGCGGGGCAAACGACCGCTGCGTGAACCTGGGGTCTGGGGCGCAGCCCCAGTGTCACCGGCGTTCCGGCCGTGCCTCTAGGATCTAGGAAGGAACGTCTCTTCGGTCCCCCGCCAATGACCCTCAGCACCCGCCGCCCCTCGGCCTTCACGTTTAAGGAAGGCGATGAGCTCAAACAGGCCTTGGAGGCCGCGGCCAGTGCCCTCAACTCGACTGACGATACGGCAAAGGTAGTGCAGCGCCTGGTTGAGCTGGCGGCACGGGCATTGCGAGTGAAGGGGGCCGCAGTCCTCCTGTTCTCTCGTGATCGCTCAGAGATATTCCCTGTGGCCGCTCGAGGTCTCAGCCGGCGCTACCTGGCGAAGGGGCCCCTTCTGGCCGATCGCAGCCTCGCCGAGACCCTAACCGGCGCTCCCATTTACGTGGCGGACACGCAACTGGACCCGAGGGTCCAGTACCCAGAGGCGGCTCAGCGGGAGGGAATCGTCTCTATCCTGAGCCTGCCCCTTCGCCTCCGGGATGAGATCCTGGGCTGCGTGCGGGCATACGCCGCCCGCCTGAAGGCCTTCGGGCCGGAGGAGGCGGCCTTTCTCACCGCCCTCGCCGACCTGGCAGCGGTGGCCCTGGAGCAGGGGCGGAACCAGACCGCCCGCTTGGCCGGGGACACGACCTTCGGCCAAGAGCTGGTGGAGTGGTACGCCGCGTGGGACCTGGAACGCCGGCGCCCGGACCAAGCCATCAGGTTCGCTCACCCCGCAGAAGAGGAGTTCGCCCGTCTCCTTGACTTCTACCGGGTCCGGTGGTTCTACGAGCCCCGCTCCTTCCCCCTTGCCTGGGAGGAGGGTAGGCCCACCCAGATGTTCACCCCGGACTTCTACCTTGCCGACCTCGACCTCTACGTAGAGCTCACCACCCTGAGGCAGCGCCTGGTGACGGAGAAGCACCGGAAATTGCGGCGGCTGCGGGAACTCCACCCTGAGGTCCGCTGCATCCTGCTTCACCGCAAGGACTATCACCGGCTACTCACCAAGTACGGCTATCGCCCCGTGGAGGAAGCCGGCGTTCCTGCTCTAGACCGAGTCCTCCTCACCGAAAGCCAGGTCCAGGAACGAGTCGCCCAGTTGGGCCGGGCCATCGCCGGAGATTATGCGGGCAAGGTCCCCATCTTCGTGGGTGTCCTTAAAGGGGTAATCCCCTTCATGGCCGACCTCGCCCGGGAGACCCCTATTCCCCTGGAGGTGGACTACCTGGCCCTATCCACCTTCGAGGGAACGGAATCCTCGGCCATCCGCATCCTTAAGGACCTGACCCGCCCGGTGGCTGGACGCCACGTACTGCTGGTGGAGGACATCGTGGATACGGGCTTGACGCTGCGGCAGGTGCTGGAACACCTGCGAGGCCAGCGGCCCGCGAGCCTGGAGGTCTGCGTCTTGCTGGATAAGCGTACCCGCCGGCTGGCCGACGTCCCCATCAAGTACGCAGGATTCTCCATCGAGGATGTCTTTGTGGTGGGCTACGGCCTGGACTACGCCGAGGCCTACCGGAACCTGCCCCTTATCGCGAGCCTCAAATTGCCTGCCCCCACGCACGAAAAAAGCCCCGAGTAACCTTGCCGCCTGCCCGGTTCGCTTCCCCTCGGCCTCCCACTTGCGCGTTCCGCCTCGGGGTCCCTCACCGGTTCGACCGCTCAATCACTCGGAGCCGCGCCCATACTAACAGACCGAGGAAAGGTCGTCAATAGGGTAATGGTTCGCATTTTCATACGAATAAACGGGTGTCGGGATGGACAGTGGTGCGCACCGGCGTACCGCTCAAACCACACCCGGTGTTGTATGATTGAGTTATGAAAAGTCCCGGCAGGGGTCGGCCGCATGGTTGTCCTCAAACACCGATTACAGGCCCGCCGCAGGAAATTCATTGAATTCCTGAGCGTCGGGTTAACCGACGAAGCGCTGCTGGAGATGTACCGCACCATGGTCCTCGCCAGAGCGGTGGACGACCGGGGATGGCTGCTGACCCGACAGGGAAAGGCAGCCTTTATCATTAGCGGGCAGGGCCATGAAGGCGCACAAGTGGCCAGCGCCTATGCTCTGCGCCGCGGCTACGACCTCTTCCTTCCCTATTACCGGGACACCGCGGTAGTCCTCGCCCTCGGTATGTCGGTGAGGGAGGTCCTCCTCGGGGTCCTGGCCCGGGCCGCAGACCCCTGCAGCGGCGGCCGCCAGATGCCCTCCCACTGGAGCTACCCCGCCCTCAGCATCTTCACCGGTTCCAGCCCTGTCGCGACCCAGATCCCCCAGGCCTGCGGTGTCGCCTGGGCCGCCCGGCTGCGCAAGGAGGACCGGGTCGCTATCGCCTACTTCGGCGACG
>CAZPYZ010000629.1:0-2705 GCA_964590215.1 uncultured Dehalococcoidia bacterium
TCGCGGGAGTGGGGCCAGGTGGAGTTGGAGTGGGGATAGTCGCTGGACCACATGCAGTTGTCCTGCCCCCAGTGGCCCAGTACCCAGCCACCCACGGTGTCGTTGAAGAAGGTCGCATAGCCCTGGCGGTTGAAGTACTCGCTGGGCCGCTCCTTGATGGGCGGCGCCCCGGCTCGCTGCAAGCGGTGGTAGTAGTCCCACTGTTGCAGGTAGAAGGGGATCCAGCCGATCTCGTTCTCGACCAGCACGATCTTCAGCCGCGGGTAACGGTCCAGGATCCCGTACCAGACGAGGTCGAAGAGCGCGTTGGCCGCTTCCAGGGTCTTGATGTTGGAGGTATTCCGGTAGTGCTCCACCCCCTGGCTCGCAGGCGAGGGCATCTTCGCTACATGTGAGGAACCCGCAGGCGAGGGCGCCTGCGCCACACGCTTTGTGTAGTTATGTCCTGTCAGGATGTGCAGGCTGACGGGCATGTCCAGGGCCTGGGAAGCCTCCCAGAAGGGGTTGTAGTGCTCCGACCTGAAGGGAAGGTCCGGGTGGGGGACCTGCCAGATCATCGACCCGACCATGCCTGCGTTGTGGCAGCGCTCCAACTCCTTCACCGCCTGGCGGGCATCGTAGATGGAGATGCAGGCGATGCCAGCCAGCCGGTCCAGGTTGGGCTTGCAATACTCCATGATCAGGTCGTTGTAGACCCGGAAAACGGCCTCCTGAGCCCTGGCGTCGTCCATGCCGAACATGCGCAGACCGAGGGTCGGGTACAGAACCTCCGCACTGACGCCATCCACGGCCATCTCATCCACCCGCGCGTCGGGGTCATAGCCGCCGGGCTTGGGTGGCGCGGGCCCTTCTCGGGGCGGCCCGGGCGGTTCAATGACAGGCATGTGCTCGACTGCCCAGGGGATCGCCTTGGCCCAGAGGTCATGGGGTTCGTTGATGTGAGAGTCCGCGGAGATGATGACCTCCGTCCCCGTGGGTTGGGTGGCTGCCGTAGCGGCGGATGTGGTGGTCATGGATTTCCTCCTTTCTGAGTCCGGTCACGGTCGTCGTCGTGCCAATGTGGAGCAGGCGCCCTCGCTGCTGCCGGGTGGGCAGCCATCTTGGGTGAAGGGGCGTGAGGACAAGCAGGCAAGCTGCCTGCGCTCCCAGGCTTCCTATCTCGGCCGCGCTACCTTCCCCGGATAGGCCCCGGTGTGCTCGCCCTTCTCCAGGAGCACCTCCCCGTTCACCAGCGTGTACTCAAGGCCTCTGGCCAGCTGCTTGCGGCGGGTGGCCCCACCGGGGAGGTCCGGGCAGTCCTCGACCTCGAGGGACGCCACGGTCTCCGGATCGAAGACCATGATGTCGGCGGCCCAGCCCTGGCGGAGGAGGCCGCGGTCCGGGATGCCGAAGACGGTCGCGGAGTCGAAGGTCAGCTTGCGGACGGCCTCTTCCAGGGTAAGGAGCCCCTCCTCCCGGACCCAGTGACCCAACATGTAGGTGGGATAGCTGTAATCTGCCCGGAAGACGACGTGCGCGCCGCCGTCGGACTGGCCAACGATTACGTGGGGGCTGTGCAGCATCTCGTTCATGGCGGCAACGTCTCCGTTGCGCTCCCGCCGCTCGAACACCGTCTCCAGGTCCTCCTCCAGGGCAAGGTCCAGGAAGGTGTCCAAGACATCCCTGCCCTGCTCTTGGGCTACCTGGGCGATGCTCTTACCTGTGAGGCCCGCGTTCTTGGCCAGGGCCGGTTTGAAGACGAACTGGAGGTCCCAGCGGCGGGTGAACTCACCGTTGCCGCCGTACGGGGTCTCCACGGCCTCGTAGTGCAGCTTGGCCCGGATGCTGGGGTCACGGAAGAGTCGCTTCCGTTCCTCCAGGGGCTGGGTCATGACGGATCGCCAGGTGGGATGGGCATCGAAATGCTGGGCGGTTTTCAAGGTGTACTGGAGGATGGTGGGCTGGGGATTAAGGAGGCGGTAGGTGCGCAGGCCCCGGCGTCCCTTCTCCGCAGCGTCTGCCAGAGCCTTTTTCCATCCATCGGGGTCCGCCGCGTTCTGGGACACGCCGCCGTAGAGGGTCGAGCAGCCCGTGGCCTCGGCGAGGCCCGCCCCCAGACTGGCGCTGCCCCCCACCTGGATGGTCCCGCGGCCCACCTCGTTTAATACCCCGGCGAGCGCATAGCGCTCCAGGTCGGATGCCACATTAGTCGGTGAGAGCCGCCCCTGGTGGTCGAAGTGACGGCCGTTTATCTCGTAGGAAATCCCTAGAGCCCCGGCGTCCATACCCTCGCGAACGATCCGCTTCATCTGGACGATCTCGTCCTCCGTGGCCTCCCGTTGATAAGAGGCCTCGCCCATGACGTAACGCCTTACCGCGGAGTGTCCGATGAACGCCGCGACGTTGACCCCCAGCCGGCGATCCAGGGCGTCGAAATATTGAGGGATGGTCTCCCAGGACCAGGTAACCCCAGCCTCCAGGGCCTCGAGAGGAATCGCCTCGACCCGGGAGAGCAGGCTCACCAGGGCATCCCGGTCCGTTGGATGGGCGGGAGCGAGAGCCAGGGAGCAGTTGCTGATGACCACCGTGGTCGCCCCGTGGTAGCAGGAGAAGGTGCACAGGGGATCCCAGGTGACCTGGGCATCGTAATGGCAGTGGTTGGCGATGACGCCGGGTGCTACCGCGAGGCCATCTGCATTCAGGACTCGTTTGGCGCCGTCCGTTAT
>CAZPYZ010000630.1:0-2698 GCA_964590215.1 uncultured Dehalococcoidia bacterium
GAGGCGCATAAAGTGTGCGCTGTCAATTGCGCCCGGAGCGGGATGCCCCTGGCGATTCTCGACAAACAGACGCGGCAGGTCTATTTGCCCATCAAGGTGGATTGGGAGGCCGTCAAAGCGAAGTTCCCGGACAAAGACTTCACCCGGGAGAATGTCTGCGCCTTGCTCGAGCACAATCCGGCCAGGAAGGATCTCCTGGACTACATCGCCCAAACGATCAAAGTCACAGGCGTGGTCAAGGACGGGCAAAGCGGGATCAAGCTCATTGAGGTCTCCAAAGTAGAACTCGTGCCGTAGGCGCAGCGTGGGCAGGCCACAGCGCAAAGTCTCACTAAAACGGCTGGTTGTCGTTTTCGGCTGGCTGGGACTGATCGGCTTTGGCGGCGGGCTGGCGGTCTTGTCGCTCATGCGCGAGGATGGGGTGGAGCGCGAAAAATGGTTGGATGACGAAGGCTTTGTTGAGGCCGTCGCGCTCGGACAGAGCTTACCAGGGGTGATCGGGACCAACACGGCCACCTCTATTGGATTGCGATTGCGGGGCTGGATGGCCGGCATCGCCGGGACCTATTTGAACCGGTTCCGGGAAAATCGCTGGATTCAGGCGACGCTCAATGGCATCGCCTCGACTGTGCCAGAATTGCTGTTGACCAGGGCTCTTATCATCGGTCAGGCATCTGTCCATTCGGTGCTGGCGGGAGTGATCGCCGTGGTCGCGGGCATCCTGTTGGGGGTGGTTCACCTCAGTCCGTTATACATCCTGCTAGGCTCAGGAGCGATGGGATTGCTGCTGGGGTGAGGGATCCGCTTGGGCTCAATGATGAATGATGAACGAGGAACGATGAATTCATCATTCCGCGTTCATCATTCCCAACTCATCCGTGTCCATCAGTGGTTCGACTTCGAGTTTATCTTCAACCACAGATTACACAGAAGGTCACAGATTTCCTCTTTCTCTTCTGTGTTAATCAGTGAAATCTGGAGCGCCAGGCTAAGCCTGGCCGATCTAGTCAACTGAAAGGTGTTGACCATGTTAATTGCTCGTACAACAGGTAGCCAACCAAGCGTGCGTCGGAGGAATCCGGCGGGCGAAGCCTTGGGCGGCCAACGCGCGAGCCGTAGCGACAGCGAACCCGGTTCGGCCTCGTTACACCAGATGAGCGTGGCCAGTCTGCCGGATTGGATGAAGCCTGCCACCGCTGGGGAAGAACCGAGCCGGTGCACCCAGCGGGCTCTCCGGGGTGACAGGGGACGGCGCGGGCCGACAGATCGGTCCAGGAACCTGGGAGACCCGCCCGAGTGGGGCCAACCCCCCCAACGCCGAGAGGGAAGACATCACCTGACGGACGGCTCGGGACGGGAGTCGGACAGGCCCAGAGGAGCCGGGAAGCGGGTCAGAGCCGTGGAGCCAAGGGGCCGGACCGGAACCACGCTGCGGTAAGAGGAGGAGAAAGCCGCTTGGACCAACATCCCACTACGGACGAACCGGGGACGACCCCGGGGGGCCGTCTGCCGGGGAACCTTTCTCAACTGAGACAGAAGCTGGGCCAGAAGGTCAAGCAAGAGCCGAGGGGCCGGTTTTATGCCTGGGATGACCGGATCTAGGCCTCGGCCGGCGTTGCCGACGGGCGAGCGTTTCCGGGAGAGCCGGATGCGGGAAATCCGCACGTCCGGTTCGACGAGGGGAGGGTGGGTCGTGTCAATCTCTGGCATCACTCACTCTCCTACTCTACTGGTTTAACTTCGAGCGGGCGCGCCGCCGTCTCGATCTCACGCGGGTGAACGTCAGCAGGCCCACCATCAACATCATTCCCAGCAGCCACGGCATCGCGGCCGACTCAGTCAACGGGTTCACTCCGCTCATAAGAGACATGAGAGTGAACTGCGGTGTGATCGGTGCGACGATGGGCGGCACTTCCCCGTCGGTGTTATCGTCGCCTGGCCAGCTAGGCTCTTGGTCCCAGGTCTGGTATATAGAAGGGATGCGTCCTCCCCACAGAAGAGCGCAGCCCTCTACCGGTAGGAGCTTAGCTGCTGCCCTACCTCACGATGACTACCACATCCTCACCCTGGATGGGGGTGCCGCCAAACTCTGCCTTTAGGTTCCCGGTCAAGGTCAAGACCAGTACCTCGCCAACCCGAACCGGTCGCCCTAAAGCCGCCGCGATGGCTTGAATGACCTGCTGAGTGTCAAACCCCAAGGTGAGGTCGAGGAAGCCATCAGGACCCTTCTCGGTGCAGTCAGTCACGTACCGCCGGCCGATGAAAGGCTCAAACGGTGTGGCCACGTCCTCCAGAGAAGGACGCCGTGTCACTACCCCCAGGAGGCGAATTGAGGCCGGGTTCACCTGGGTCACATCGAAGTCGCTGGTGCCCAGGATGGCAGCCGGCAGCACTCCCCGGTCTCTGACATTCAGCGGGTTTGGACAGCTCTGCGGTTTAATGTCCACGGCCACGATAGTCACGACGGTCAAGGTCGTGGGGCAGGTGCTGCGGTTGCCCGCGTCATCGGTCACGGTCACCGTGATCGGGTGCGTCCCCGGACCGACCAGCGTGCCCGCCACCGGATCCTGCGTGAGGCTCGCGATGACGCCGCAGTTATCCGAGGCGGTGACGCCGCTGGTCACGTCCGGAATGGGTGCTTGGGAATGAGCCTCGACTAACACCGTTGTGCCCGCCGGACAGGTGATCTGAGGCGGCT
>CAZPYZ010000631.1:0-2693 GCA_964590215.1 uncultured Dehalococcoidia bacterium
TCAGCTTCCTCGCCATCGCAGCAGGGAACTCGGCGGCAGGGGGGGTCCCCGCGGCACGGCCACTGAATATTCTTCACTTCTTCTTTCACGCGGTTTCCGGCGCCGCCTACGTCCATGCCCTCATTCTCTTCCCTGACGGACGAGCGGTGCCGCGAGGCCTCAAGTGGGTACCCTCGGTCCTCTACGGCATAGCCCTGGAGGAGATGGCCCGGATCATCTACGGGAGGATCATCGCCGGCCCGGAGGCGGCGGAAAACCCCACTCCCCCCCTGATACTGGGCATCTACCGCCAACTGTTCGACGCCCGCCCCCTGCGGAATTTCGACGGTGTCGTCAACGCAGAAGTCTCGTTCTTCGTCCTTCTCTTCGGCATCCTGATCCCGGTGCTGGGTATCGTGTCCCAGGTGTACCGTTACCGTCACGCCACAAACCCCGCGGAGCGGGCGCAGTCCCACCTGATGCTCTGGGCCCTCACCTTCGCTTTCAGCGTCGGCCTGCTCTACATCGGCGTGGACGCCTTCCGCAACGCCGTCTTCGCCCCCGAGTCCGCTACGGATATCAACCGGATCATGATCCGCCTCTCGCCCTTCTTGCTCGCGATCCTGCCCATCACCATTATCGTGGCCATCGCCCGTTACCGGCTCTTTGACCTAACCGTAGCCATGGACCGGACCATGGTTTACTGGCCCCTCACGGCGGTCCTCGCGATCCTGTTCCTCGGAATCCTGTTTCTTGTTCAGCAGGTGTTTCGGGCGTTGATTGGGGAGACATCCGAGCTGGCGGTCGCCGCGGCTGCCTTCGTGAGCATCTTCCTATTTCAGCCTCTCAGAAAGCAGGTCCAAGAGTTCATCGATCGTTACTTCTTTGGCATCGACGGAGCCCGAGAAGGGAGCGATGAGGTGGAGGCCCAGCCGCGCGCGCCGGGCGTCGCGCCGCCCTAGGGGCGGAGCCCACAGCAGGCTCACCTCCTGTAGCGAGGACGGCGGCGCCCTTCCTCCCTTGGAATGCTCAAAGTTATTGGGCTTTTGGCCCTATTCGAACTGGTTGCGGCAGCCCTTGTCTGGCTCGCCAGTATGGTCTTCTACGTTCCTGCTCCGCAGGCAGAAGGAGGAACCCTGGCGCGCGCCTATACCGACGTCTGGCTACCGCAGTGGGCATACCACGTCCAGGTAGCCCTCCTTGCCGCCGGCTGGACGTGGCTTCCCCTCAAGCTCCTGGGAGCGCCCCGCTGGGCCCTCGGGGGGATCGCGGCCGCCGTGCTGACCCTGGCCCTTAGCGCCTTGTGGAGCCCTTTCGAAGCGCTGGGGGTAGCGAGGCTCATCCGTGAGTGGCAACCGCCTTTGGGCCTGATCGTCTTCGGAACCCTGCTCCTGCTGCCCGCCGCCGTCAGCCTGTGGCTGGCGGCGAGATTTGGCGTGCTGACCCGCGGAGCGCTCGCGGCCTGCTTGGTCTTTTGGCTGGCCCTGTTCGTGTCCGGAGGAGATAAGCCGTCCTTGATTCAGGCCTCCTTGTGGGCGGTGCCTCCGATGCAGCTGGCGCTTCCTCTCGGGGTGGCCGCGGCGTCCGATTGGTCGAGAGTCGCGCTTCTATTCGGGGGCTTTCTGGTCCTGTTGGCGGCATGCCTCGCTGGCGGCGTAGCGGTATGGATGGCGCCTCTGCCCTCGTGGCTCCTGTAGCCCCCTCTTTCTCAATCAACTCTCACGGCCCCCGACCTATCGCCTGCCCGGCCTTACCACTCCGTGAACTCCCGCCGTCGCAGGCCCTCCAGGTCCAGCGTGCCCGTTTTCGGGTGCAGCCAGATCTCCCACCGTTCCATCGTCGTCGCGCCTATGATCATGTCGAGCCGTTTCCCGCCGGCCACGCCCAGTTCATCCACCACAAACCCATCGGTGGCGAAGTCGAGCCCCTCTATTTTTCCTTGAAGGATGCAGACCTCCTGTAGCTCTTTAGACTCTCCCCCCAGCCCTACGCGGAAGGGCTGTCTCAGCGGGACCAGGGTAGACGGGGCGAAGGCGCGCGTGATGTACGTGTTGGTGGTGCCCGTATCGAACAACGCGTTCAGCAGGCGGCCCTCAATCTCAATCTCCTTGATGATCCTGCCCATGGTCACCTCCCCAACAAATCTAGGACCTACTTGCCTTCATCAGCGTCATGGCCCCCTATGCCTCCGACGGGGCTCAGGCAACGGCTCCCCCTCCCTATCCGGCCTCGGTTCGGTAACCTGAACTGACACAGGTCGATCCTAACTCTACCCAGCGACGAGCTCCCGTATGGCTTGCACTATGTGGCGCGCGTTGATGCCGGCGGCTTCCAGCTGCTCCTGAGGCTTGCCCGATCCGGGCATCTCCCGCACCGCGAGGTGCCTGAACTGTAGGGTGTAGGGGCCGTCCAGTGGGGCGGTGCCTTCGAGGGCTCCTTCGGGGGCTTCAGGACGGCGCTCAGGCAACGCACCGACGGATAGCGCGGCGAGGACCGCCTCGCCCAGGCCGCCTTGGGCATAGTGGTCTTCGACGACCACCAGCCGTCCTTGGGTCGCTCGAACCGCCTCGACCAGCGTCCGAGCGTCGATGGGTTTCACTGAATAGGCGTCGATGATCCGCACCGCAATCCCGGCGGCCCGGAGCTCGTCGGAAGCCTTCAAGGCTTCGTGCAGCGTGATACCCGCCGCAACGACGGTTGCCTGGTCCGCCTCG
>CAZPYZ010000632.1:0-2680 GCA_964590215.1 uncultured Dehalococcoidia bacterium
TGGCTCGGGCCACAAAGGTGGTGCAGCGGGCCCTCGGCAGCGGCCGCTACGCCGGCGGGCTCTGGCTGGAGGGCAGCCCCAACATGGAGGAGAGCGTCTACTGGCTGAATCTACTCCTGGACGCCCCGCTCCCCCTGGTCGGCCTGACGTCGCAGCGGCCCCATGGCACACTGGGGAACGAGGGGGACTGGAACATCGTGGACGCGGTGGACTACGTCCTTTCGCGTATCTGGGCCGGAGACGATGGACGGGACACGGTTGGCGCGGTGGCCATCCTCGACGAACAGGTCTTCACCGCCCGGGAGGTCCAGAAAGGTGACGCTCGCCCCGGCGGGTATGTGACTACCGGTGGGCACGGTGGCATCGTCGCCTCAATGGGGCAGCCGGGCCCGCCGGTGCTTACCTTCCGGCCGGCCCGGCGTCACACCTGGCGCTCGGCGGTGAACCTCACCTGCCTTCCCGGAGAGGTCCCAGGCCTCCAGGGGGCGGTGTCCATAAAGAATGGCGAGGGCGACCTCCTCGCGGAGGCGATACCGGAGGTGCGGATGGTGAAGACGGCCCGCTACCTACCGGAGTCCGGCTCCCATGATCCGGACTCGGAGGTGGAGGTGTTGGCCCGCATCGAGAAGAACCTCAGGGACGCGCCTCTTGCCGGTTTCGTGGGAGAGGGAACAGCGCCCTTCGGGCGGTTCGTGCGGCCCATGGACGCGGCCCTGGAGAGAGCGGTTTTCAGCGGGATGCCGGTGGTGGCCGTGGGACGGGGCAACGCCGAGGGGATGGTGCCGCCGGTAGCCAGCGGCCTCTTCATTGCCGGCAGCAACCTCACGGCCAACAAGGCGCGGCTACTCCTCATGGCCTCCCTCTTGAAGCTGGGAGCTTTACCACAAGCGAAGGATCCCCGCTCACCCACGGATGCGGAGCGAGAGGCCGTCAAACGGAAGGTGGCAGAGTACCAGGCGATTTTCGACAGCCACTGATTGGACCCTCTGTAACGACCTGATACGTGAAACGTGACCAACCCGAGCTCACGCGTTACGCATCAGGCATTGCGCACTACGCATCCCGTATCCTCGCCACGTTTAGCTCACTCTGGGATCGAAGCTTCCCAGAGGTCGTTCAGTTCGGCGCCGGCGGCTCCCCCAAAGACGATGAGGGCGTGACGGCTGGGGACGTAGACCGCATCATGCCCGTTCCTGGCGGGCCCACCCGTCGCGAGCAGCCGCCACTTGTCGGCGGCCATGTCAAACTCCCACAGGTCCCCAGCATCCCCGTCCCGTGTCCGGCCGCCAAAGAGGAGGAAACGCTGTCTCATCGTGTCCGAGGCGGCGCTGTAGAAGTGGCGGGGCGAGGGTGGGGCGCCCTGTCCGGCCTGCTGCCACATCTTACCGGGCTGATATGCCCAGAGGTCGCCCAGGAAGGGACTGGTGTTGGATTGTCCGCCGAACAGCAGCAGGCGTCCTTCCTTTGGATCCCAGATGGTCCGTAGCAGGCAGCGTTTCTCGGGCCGCGGCCCCCCGGCCGGCGACCGGTCACGCCACACGGCTCCTGCAACGTCGAAGAGCCAAGTATCGTCGAAGCGGCCCGACTCGGTGAAGCCATGACTGATGAGCACATTGCCCGAAGCGGGATCGAGGGCGATGCCCTGCCCGTAGCGCGGCTCGGGTGGCTCCATCGCCGTCAGCAGGCGCCACCGGCCCGACGGAAGGTCGTACTCCCAGAGGTCGCTCAGGAAATCTCTGGCGGACTGGCCTCCGAACACAACCATCCGGCGCCTGTCGGGATCAAGCACCGCCCCATGTCCGAAGCGCGCTGGGGGCTGCTCGCCGACCGGCGCGACCCGTTCCCAGGTGTTCCTGCTCAGGTCATATCGCCAGAGATCGTTGAGCGCGGCGCCCTTGCTTCTGTCCCCGAAGAGGATCAGGGCGTTGGCCGCTTCGTCGATCACCAGGCTATGGTCGCGCCGGGGTGAAGGCGCGTCGCTGGACGAGACCAACGGCCGCCAGGCAACGCCGGCCGTCCCCGGTCCGCCACCGGTCGTGAAGCTGAAGGTGCGAGACCACTCCACCGGCGCCCCGTCTCCCTGGATTCTGGGCCTGACGCGCCAGTGGTAGGTGGTGCCTGCTCGGAGGGCTGGCGCCGCCCAGGAGTTGCGCGGTACCGAGACGCCCCCATGCACGAGGTTCCACCACAGAGGCGCCGTCGCCGTCTCCGGGTCCATGTTGAAGGAGGAATCGGAGCTGGCCTGGACCTCGAAGTAGAAGACCGCAGGATCGGGGTGCCGCCACTGGAGGGCAAGGCCTTCCGTGGGGGATCCGGAGGACCCAGAGGCGGGGAATACCTCCTGGATCTCCTCACTGGACACGCGAGGCGTCCGGAACGTCCAGGTTTCCGACCAGTTACCCCAGCCGGTGTCGGTCTCGAAAGCCGTGATCGGTTTGTCCGTAACTCGGATCCGCCAGCTATAGGTCATGTCCGGCAGCAGGCCAAACCACTCCGGCGGGGAAGGGATCCGAAACTGCTGCTCGACGTTGCGGATGATGTTGAGTCCCGCGCCGGCGTTGGCGAAGGGAAGGACCTGGAGGTGGTATTGGGTCGCCTCTTTAGGGGGGGCCCAGGTGAGAGTAGTGCCCAAGGCCGGGAGCCGGCTGCCATTTACGGGAGAGGTAAGGGTCGGCGCCGG
>CAZPYZ010000633.1:0-2678 GCA_964590215.1 uncultured Dehalococcoidia bacterium
TAAAGGCTGTTGCAAAACTCACCGGCGTACCCCTTGCGGGACCTGAGGACAGGTCGCCTGGGAGGTGGCAGATCCAACGGTCGGGGAGCGGTGCAAGTGCTTCCTCTCATTCCTCAAAAAATTACCTTCGTGGTCATTTTTTACTTGACAGGGGTTTTCGTACTCGATAATATCGAGTACGATATGATTGGGTCGACCTCCCGCCAGTCCTTCCTCTTTTATGTGCCGTTGGCTCAGCAGGCCGCCCTTCTCAAGGATGACCTCCTGGATCCCATCGACGAGTTGCTGGATGATCCGGGGCTTGTGGATCTGGTACGCCAAAGACTGGCCGGTCGCTGCTCTCGTTCCACTCGCACGGGGCGTCCCGGCATCGCCCCGGACCGTCTCCTTCGCTGCTGTGTAGCCAAGCACCTGAAGGGATGGTCTTTCCGGGAACTGGAACGGGAGGTCCGCTCCAACCTGGTGTACCGGCGCTTCACGCGATTCGACGGGGATCCCACGCCCGATTTCACCACCTTCAGCCGGACCTTCGCCCTGCTCGGTCCCGAGGTAACGCAACAGATCCATCAGCGGGTGGTGGCCATGGCCCGGCAGAAGCATGTCGCGCCCGGGCGTAAGCTGCGAACCGACACCACGGTGATAGAGACCCACGTCCATTACCCCACCGACAGCACCCTTCTGGGGGACGGGATTCGGGTTCTCACTCGGTCACTGAAGCGCATGGCGAGGGAGTGCAGGCCCGGCGCCGTTTCGGTGGTGGATCACGCCCGATCGGTGAAGCGGCGTCTGCTGGAGATCAGCCGGGCCGCCAAGTCCCTCACCCAGGCGAACCACGAGCGGCTGCGGAACAGCTATGGGAAGCTACTCGGGTTGACCCGGGGCGTGGTCAGGCAGGCCACGGCGGTATTGGAGGACCTGCAACAGGGACGGCTCCCTGTGGTTGGCAATCTGATATCCGTGCTGACACAAGAGAGCCAGTTGCGGCAGTTCGTGCCCCTGGTCCAGAAGGTGATCGCTCAGACCCAGGAGCGTGTGTTTCAAGGGAACCGGCACGTAGCAGGCAAAGTGCTCAGCCTCTTTGAGCCGCACACCCAAGCCATCCGCAAGGGCAAGGCGCACAAGCCCACGGAGTTCGGGAGACTGGTACGGATCGATGAGGTGGAAAGTGGCATCGTGAGCCAGTATGAGGTTTTGGAGGGGAACCCCGCCGACACCAACTCGTGGGATCCGGCGCTGGCGCAACACAAAACCCACTTCGGCCGGCCGCCGGAGATGGCCACGGGCGATCGCGGTTACTTTTCGGCGAAGAACGAGCAAGACGCGAAAGCCCGGGGAGTCCAGAAGGTGGCTCTGCCGGCACGGGGCCGCTTGTCGAAGGCCCGCGCCAGGCTCCAGAGGGAGCGATGGTTTCAACGGGCGCTCCGATGGCGGGCGGGGATTGAGGCAACCATCAGCACGCTCAAGCATCCCTTTTCTATGGCGCGGGCGACCTACAAAGGTGAGCAGGGATTCGAGCGGTACGTGGGCTGGAGTGTCATCACCAAGAATCTGGTCTCGATCGCCCGCACGCTCGTGGGACGAAAGGCCCATGTCCGAGAAGCTGACTGAGCACCGACGGAAGCTGCTGCGCCAGATCCACCGTCTCGCCGGCATGGCGATCTTCGGGACGCTCTCAGAGAGTTACCGGACGTGCGGTCACCCCGGCTGCCACTGCCAGGGGTCAGGACCCAAGCACGGCCCCCACCTCCATATGAGTTACCGTGGCCCAGAGGGCAAGACCACAGGCTACTACGTGCCGAAAGCTGCGCAGCAGACCACACGAAAAGGGGTAGCCGCCTGGCAGAGATTGCAGGGACATCTCAGGGAGCTCGCGGAACTGAACCAGAAGCGCATTCTGCAGCAGGCCCGGGAGGAGCGCTCGTGATGCGGATGTGGCTGCTCATGGGGATCGTCTTGCTTGAAGTCGCGAGCAGCCATTCCGGCGACGCAGAGACAGCGCAAGTTCTGCCGTGCTGGACCGCCGAGGCAGCTCAGCATCTGCGACAGGTGAACGACACGGACATCTGGACGGTGCTGGGTGTTAGTCGGCATGATGTCCAGATCGAGAACAGCTTGGCTTTCAGCGACCGATCCTTGGGTCATTTCGTAGAACCGCCGGTTGTCTTGAACCGAGCTTCGACCGCGGTGATCAGTCATGCGCTGATCGATCCTCGCGGTGGCTCGCCCGAATCACTCGCTTCTAGCCGGGTGGTCCCCACGGAGATCGACCCCGGTACACACTCCATAGGCTCGATAGAAACTCGAAGGCGACCTTGTAGACTGGAGGCCGCCATGATCGAGCCGAGGTCTTCATACGGGGCTGGCGGACTGGCGAGACCGGATGGGGTCCGCCCCCAAGACGAGAATTGTGACGCGGGCCTCGCCGCGAGACGCCACGCTCCAGAACGGGGTTTTGCAACAGCCTTTAGCTAGCTCTACAATAGACTCCGCAATGATGCCGACTTGCTCATTTGTCTTCGCATCCTTGGAAAGTGGATAAAGCAAATCCACGGCCTTGAGCGGACGTATATTCACGAGAGCTTGCTTTAGGGCCGTTAGCAGGCTGACATTGTTTGAACCGCCAATGGATGCCATACAATATACCAAGGCGGGCGCAACCTTAAGGAAGGCGGTGGTTC
>CAZPYZ010000634.1:0-2675 GCA_964590215.1 uncultured Dehalococcoidia bacterium
TCCTGGGGCCCAGCCCCACCAATGTGGTCATCGCGCTCGCCATCTCCTACATCCCGCAGTGGCCAGGATCACCCGCTCGGTGGTGCTCCGGGAGAAGGAGCGGATGTACGCCGAGGCGGCCCGGGCCATCGGCGCCTCCGCAGGCCGGGTGATGCTGCGCCACGTGCTCCCCAACTCCATCCCGCCGTACCTGGTGCTGGTCAGCGTCACCATCGGGCAGGCCATCGTGGCGGAAGCGTCCCTGAGCTTTCTAGGGGCCGGCGTCGGCCGGGACGTGGCATCCTGGGGGGTGATGCTGAGCATCGCCGCCCAGAGCTACTTCGACACCACCTTCACCCTCGCCCTGGCCCCGGGGCTGGCCATCAGCGCCGCGGTCCTCGGCTTCAACCTCTTCGGCGACGCGGTGCGGGATACCCTGGACCCGAGGCTCAGGCGGGGGTAGGAGCGAGGGCATCCAGGGCGCATCCGTCCTGAACAGCCGCTCGTCGTCCGCGGCGGTCATCGCCACGCCGGCCATCCTTCCCTTGAGGGAGTGGGGGCTGGCGGCCGGCACCAGGCGGGCAACCACGCGACCGTGTTTGGTAATCTCCAACTCATCGCCGGCCGACACCCCATCAAGCAGCGCAAGCAGCTTGACCTTGGCTTCTGTTGCGGGAAGTCTTCTGATCATATGGTCATCATAATGGTCTTTTTGGTGTAAGATGACCCGCTGAAGACCAAAGAGGTCTTCGGCTGGGCTAAGGCTACCTACGACCGAGTGGTGGCGGTCTACGGCCTCGAGTACGAGCAGTACCAAAAAGCCAACAGCAACCACGGTAACGGGGAGACGGTCCCGGTCTGTGCGCTGCACCAGGTGCCGATGCAACAGGTGCAGGGCTCAGGACGGCGCCCAACGCTCCTCCAGAGGGAGAGGGGATTGTAAGGCGGGATGACAGATTCAGAAAGGAGACGCCATGGCCACCGCAACTGAGATCGCCACCTATCAAATGTTTATCGGCGGGGAATGGGTGGATGCTGCCGGGGGCGCCACCTTCGACTCCCTGAACCCGTACAGCGGCGAGGCCTGGGCGAAGATGCCCGACGGGCAGGCCGAGGACGTCGACCGCGCGGTCGCGGCCGCGCGCAGGGCCCTGGCCACCGCGCCCTGGAAACGCATGCCTCCCATGCAGCGGGGGCACCTGATACGCCGCCTGGCCGACCTCTTGAAGGACAACGCCGAGCACCTCGGCCACGTGGAGACCCGGGACAACGGCAAGCTGATCCGGGAGATGCTGGGCCAGGCCCGGGCCCTCCCCAGCTACTATCACTACTACGCGGGCATCTCCGACAAGATCCTGGGGGAGACGATCCCCCAGGAAAACACCGCGGTGCTGAACTACACCCTGCGGGAGCCCGTGGGGGTGGTCGCCATCCTGACTCCCTGGAACTCCCCGCTGCTGATCCTCTCCTTCAGCCTGGCGGCGGCGCTGGCGACGGGGAACGCCGTCGTGGTGAAGCCCTCGGAGCACACCTCCGCATCCACTCTGGAGTTCGCCAAGCTGGTGGAGCAGGCGGGCTTCCCGCCCGGCGTCTTCAACGTGGTCACCGGTTTCGGCCGCACCGCTGGGGCCGCTCTGGTGAGCCACCCGGGGGTGAACAAGGTGGTCTTCACCGGCGGCGCGGAGACAGGCAAGACCATCGCCCGTATGGCCGCGGCCAACCTGACGCCCTCCCTGATGGAGCTGGGCGGCAAGTCCCCCAACATCGTCTTCGAGGACGCGGTGGTGCCCAACGCGGTGAACGGCTGCATCGCCGGCATCTTCGCCGCCAGCGGCCAGACCTGCATCGCGGGCTCCCGCCTCTTTCTCCACGAGCGGGTCCACGATGAGTTCATCGAGCGGCTGGTGGAGCGTACCCGCCGCATCCGGCTGGGCGATCCCTCCGTCATGGAGTCGGAGATGGGTCCCATGGCCACCACAGACCAGTTGAACAAGGTGCAAAGGTTCGTGGAGGGTGCCCTCTGCGACGGCGCGGACCTGGTCTACGGCGGCAAGCGCCCGGAGGACGCTTCCCTCAGCCGGGGCTGGTTCTTCCTCCCCACCATCTTCGACCAGGTCACCAACGACATGTACCTCGCCCGCGAGGAGGTCTTTGGCCCCGTGCTGGGGGTCCTGAAGTTCCGGGAGGAGGAGGAGTTGATCGAGCTGGCCAACGACACTCCCTATGGCCTCGCCGCCGGGATCTGGACCAACGACATCAAACGGGCGCACCGGGTTGCCCGGGAGCTCCAGGCGGGCACCGTCTGGATCAACATGTACCGGGCGGTCTCCTACGCCTCACCCTTCGGCGGCTATAAGCAGAGCGGCTATGGCCGGGAGATGGGGCTGGACGCGGTGCGGGAGTTCACTCAGGTGAAGAGCGTCTGGGTGGACCTCTCCGACACCGTCCCGGACCCCTTCACGCTGCGGTGAGACGAGTCCAAAGTCCAAGGTCCGCCTCGCTTCCGCCTTACCAGAACCAGTCCAAGGTCCAAAGTCCAAAGTCCAAGGACACCAGGAACCTGGGGTCCGAGCGGACGACGCTGGCCTGGGAGCGCAGCCTTCCAGGCTGCCGGGCTGAGGGTGGGGGCAGGCAGGTCCTGTCCGGAGCGGAGCCGAAAGAATGCCTGCGCTCCCGGGCGGGCTTTCCCGCCGTCC
>CAZPYZ010000635.1:0-1633 GCA_964590215.1 uncultured Dehalococcoidia bacterium
ACTCCTCCCGGTCGACGCCCAGGGAGAGGGCCTTGCGAACCCGCAGGTCGTTGAAAGGCGCCTCGCGGGTGTTGATGTAAAGCTGGGCCGCCCCCTGCTCCAGGAAGGGGAAGGCCACGGCCTCGGGGTTCTGCGCTGCGATCTGGTTACCGGGTTCCGCCTCGATGTTGAAACCGAGGATGTCGATCTGCTTCGCTTTGAAGGCAGCGTAGGCCGCGGGATCATCGGGGACCACGAGCCAGCGCACCTCGTCGAGGTAGGGCTTTCCCTGCTCCCAGTAAGTGGGGTTCTTCTTCCACACGAAGCGCGTGCCCTTCTGGGAGGCCGCGTCGTCCAGTTGGAACGGCCCCGTGCCCGCGATCCGTGTCTGGAAGTTGCCGTCGGCGTCGTAGATCTCCCGGGGCATCATGGAGTTGCCCTTGCCGGACCCCGCGTAGCCCAGGAAGGTGATGAAAGGCTCCTTAAAGCGGGCCACCACCGTGTAGGGATCGGGCGTCTCCACTGCCCGGAGCCCCTCGAACATCCACTCGTACTGGCCCGCCGGGAGCTTCTTACCCCCGAACTCCCCGGTGCGGGACCAGTACTCGAAGTTGAACTTGACGTCAGTAGCGGTGAACTCCCGGCCCTTCACCGGGGGCAGGTTAGCGAACTTCACCCCCTTGCGCAGATGGAAGGTGAAGTTCTTCGCATCAGGGGACACCTCCCAGCGCTCTGCCAGCTCCGGCTGCTGGATGTTGTCGTTGTACTCCACGTCGGGCCCATGCTTCCAGCCAAGCAAGGTGTTGTAGGCGTAGCGGATGCCATAGTTGTTGGGGATGGACTTCCCCACGTAGCTCGGGTCCCAGTCGAAGGGATCGTTCTGGACCTTGACGCTGACGTAGCCGCCCGACACCGGTGGGCCCGCATCAGCGCCTGGTGACGCCTGCTGGGGCGCCGAGCAGGCCATCGTGGCAAGGACCGCCGCCCCAAGGGTAAGAACGCTTGAAAGACGCATACTCCCTCCTTCTGGCGCCCCAGGGCAGGCAAGATGCCTGCGCTCGTCAGGGCTACTTTGGACCTTGGACCTTGGACTTTGGACCTTGGACTTTGAACTTACTTCTCCAGCCAGGCGAACTCGTATGCGGTTTGCGACCCGAAGTGCGCTTTGTGGTTCTTGACGTAGGGCTGCCAGAAATCCCATAGGGGCGAGGACAACAGATACACCACATAGGCCATGTCGACCACCCGCCTGGCGACGGCGCGCATGGCTTCCCGCCGCTTCTCCGGGTCGGTCTCGGCGCGGGTGGCCAGGATCAGCTTGTCCAGCTCAGGGTCATTCATCTTGCCGTAGTTCTGGGACGACTTGCTGTACAAGCGCCCGAACACCACGGAGTCGGGGTCGTCGTGCATGAGCCCTGTTAGGCTGGGGAACATCTGGCCGTCGATATCGAAGTCCCCGGTGCGGCGCTTGGCGCGTTGGGCGGAGCGCTCCATGAGCTTCAGATCGAGGTTGATGCCCGCCTTTTTGACCTGGGCCTGGATCAGCTCCATCGCGGTGAGGTCGGCCTTCTCGTCGTCGCTGGGGACCGGCCACTCCAGGGTGACGCCGTTGGGATATCCTGCCTCGGTCACCAGCCGGCGGGCCTCGGCCGGG
>CAZPYZ010000635.1:1643-2672 GCA_964590215.1 uncultured Dehalococcoidia bacterium
CACGCCCCATTCGCCTTGACCACCCATGGCGATCTTGTTGATCTCATCCCGGTCGGTCGCCAGGGCGATGGCCCGGCGTAACCGAGCATCATTCAGGGGACTGTTGCGGGCCGGCGCCATGGAGAAGTACATCATCCCCGCGGCGGGTATCAGGTAGCGCTGCTGCCCTGCTTGGGGGTTCACCTTCCCCAATTCCTGGGCGTCCTGGTAGGGCACGCTTTCCAGCACCTCCAGCTGCCGGGTCTGGAAGGCGCTGTAGGCCGTGGCCTCGTGGGGCAATATCAGCCACCGGATCTCGTCGAGGTAACGGTTCCCCGCATCCCAGTAGCCGCGGTTCTTCTTCCAGACCCAGCGGGCGCCTTTCTGGGAGGCCGCCGGGTCCAGAATATAGGCCCCGGTCCCCACGATGCGTTCTTTGAAGTGTCCGTCCTGGTCGTAGATCTCCCTGGGAAGGATGGGGCTCCAGTCGGAAGCGGCATAGCTGATGAAGGGGACGAAGGGGTCTTTGAAGTGGGCGACCACGGTGTAGGGGTCCGGGGTCTCCACCCGCTCCATCCCCTCGAACATGTAGCCCAGCTCCGGCGAAGGGAGCTTCTTTTCCTTGAACTCGCCACTGCGGGTGCGGTACTCGAAGCTCCATTTCACGTCGGCGGAGGTCAGCTCCCGGCCGTTCACGGGAGGCAGGTCCTGGTACTTCACTCCCCGGCGGAGGTGAAAGGTGAAGCTCTTGGCGTCCGGCGCGATCTCCCACCGCTCTGCCAGCTTCGGTTGCAGCACCATCTGCATGAACTCCACGTCCTGGCCGTTCTTGAAGGCCAGCAGGCTATCGTAGGCCAGGGTCACGCCCTTGCCGTTGGGGCTGGCCTTGGTGTAGCTGATATCCCAGTCCCAAGGGTCGGTCGGGTGCCGGTGGTTCAGCGTTCCGCCGTACTTTGGCTGTCCGGTGCCATCGCCCGATGGGCCGGGTTGCGCTAACGGGGTGCACGCAACCAACGTCCAAAGTCCAAAGACCAAAGTCCAAAGTCGAGT
>CAZPYZ010000636.1:0-2670 GCA_964590215.1 uncultured Dehalococcoidia bacterium
CATAGGCCCCCGCGACGTTGCCGGCGACTCCCTCCCAGGTCTTCCGGGGGCTGACGGCGGGCGCCAGCGCATGCCGTCCAAAGAACGAGCCGGTGACGTAGGCGCCGATGTCACTCGCAGCCACCGCGAAGGCCAGCGCGACAAGGAAGCTGGGGTGCCCCTGAGCGAGATAGAGGTGTGCCAGGGGCAACGCAATGTAGGCCCACCCGAGGACGGTGAAAGCGAGGGACGAGGCGGGCGGTCCCGGTTCCGCGCGTTCACGGCCGAGATCAGAACCTCCCCACGGACGTTCTGCGATGAGCGGAACCCCGATGAGCGCCAGGGGCACCAGCGCGACGGCTGGACCAGCCCCCAGCGATACGGCTGCGATGGTCGTGGTAGCGGCAATGAGCAGAGCGCTCGTGTAGGCCGCTGGCAAACCGACCATCGCCGCATATTCTCGGGAGGCCTGCAGGGCCAGGACCCAGACAAGAAGGAGGAGCGGCAGCGGGCCTGCCAAGACACATCCGCCGTAAAGAATCGCGATACATAGCCAGCTTCCCCAGCGCCGAAGAAGGGTGCTCCGTAGCTCGCGCCCAGCGGCGAGGACGCCGGCAAGACCGAGAGCCAGGGCGGCCATCACGGCCATGGCGATGGGCCAAAAGATCGGGCTGGCCACCGGGTTCGCGATCATGGCTCTTGTCCGAAGTGGGCGCGGGCCGCGCCCAAGCGCTGGACCGCGGTGACGGCGGCCCCGATGGTGACTGCCGTCAGCAGCCACCCAAAGACTGCGGACCCCAGAGCGTACGCGAGGAGGGAGCCAACCGAGAGCCAGGCCATCCGGTCCGCCTTGCCCATGACGCCTCCGTACTGCCTTGGGCCGCCAGCAGCGCGCGCCGCGACGCCCGTGTAGCTGGCTAGCAGCATGGCTGCCACGGCAATCGCGACGGCATGAGGGTCCCAGACCCACGCCAGACCCCCGAAGAGCGCGACATCAGAGGCCCGGTCGGCTGTTTCGTTGAGCACCTCACCCCAGGGTCGGGCCAGGCCAGAAGCGCGGGCGACCATGCCGTCCAGGGCGTTGAGGGCCGTCCGAGCCAGGGCGAAGGGAGGGATGAGCAGGAGCAACCAGGGAACATCCGAGGAGAGTGCCAGGCAGACTCCACCCGCGATAGCCACCGCAAGGCCGGCAAAGGTGAGCGTATCCGGATGAATCCTGCGGGCGGTTGCGGCTGCCGCGGCGTTGGTGAGCAAGGACTGAAAACGTGGCTTCGCAGCATACAAACCCATGGTCGTATGATCGGGGACAGCAACGGGAGCCGGAAAGGACAGAAGGTACCAAACCGGAATGGCGCAAACGTACCAACAGCTCCGGGCGGAGCGTGATGAACTGGAGCGACTCTGGCGGGGCGCCCGGACCCTGAACGAGATATCGGCTGCGATCCTCGCCACGGCCGGAGACCTGGGCCGGCTGATGGATACGGTCCGTTCCGTGGCGGCTTCTCTGCGTTACGACCATGTGGCGGTGCTCCTGCGCCGCGACGACGGCCGCTTCGATGTGCGGGTTGCCTATGGCTCCTTCGCGGGAACAGGCTTCAGCTTCGAGCACCCGGAGGTCCGGGACCGAGCCCCGCGTCCCGGGGAACAGGTGGTGAGCGGTGCCGGCTGGGAGCAGGTGGTCCCGCTGGGGAGCCAGGACGGGCCAATCGGGGTCCTGGTGGTCGCTTCGGATAGGCCTCCGGAGCACCCGGAGGAGGCTGCCTCCCTCGCCGCGATCCTGGCGGAGCTAGTCTCGGTGGGAGTGCAGACGGTGCGCGCCCACAGACAGCGGGAGGAGCTGGCCGCGGCGGCGGAGCGGGACCGGCTGGCCCGGGACATCCACGATGGCATCGCCCAACAGCTCTACATGCTCCGCCTGAACCTGGAGAGCTGCCTGGAGGCGAACGAGACGGATGCCCTTCGGGAGCGCCTTGCCGCCGCGCTGACCCTCAGCCAGATGGCGCTGCTGGAGAGCCGTCAGTATGTTCACGACTTGCGCCCCCTGCTGGCCCGAGACCTCCCCCTGGCGGAGGCCCTGCAGAGCCTGGCCCGAGAGTTCCAGCGGGTCACGCCGCTGCAGGTGGACTTCCACGCCTCCGGAGACGAGGGAGAGCTTTCCACTGAGGCCCGGCTGGCCCTCTATCGAGTGGCTCAGGAAGCGCTGGCCAACGTCTTCAGGCATGCCGCAGCACACAAGGCTACTCTTTCCATCGAGTTGAGCGGGGGTGAGGCGATACTTACGGTCTCGGACGACGGGACCGGTCTGTCCCCGCAACAGCTTTCTGGCGGCCGCGGCCTACAGAATATGCACGAGCGGGTCGAGGCCCTACACGGCAGCTTGGAGGTCCGCTCGAGGCCCGGCTCCGGGACCACGCTGCGGGCCCTGGTGCCGAGGTAAGAGGATGAGGCTGATCATCGTAGACGATCACAAAGTGCTCCGGGAGGGGCTAAGCGTCCTGCTACGCGAGGAGCGGGACCTGGAGGTGGTCGGCGAGGCTAGCGATGCGGCGGGGGCGGTCCGGCTGGCCGAACAGGCGCGCCCCGACGTGGTGATCATGGACGTTCGGCTGGAGGACTCCTCCGGCATCGAGGCCTGCCGGGATATCAAGGCACTGGCGCCGGAGGTCCGTGTGCTGATGCTCACCTCCTACA
>CAZPYZ010000637.1:0-2667 GCA_964590215.1 uncultured Dehalococcoidia bacterium
TGATGCGCTGGCGGCCCTCATCATCCAGGCCTTCAGTCTTGATCAGGGCGAAGGCGACGTCACGGTCGAGCAGGGTGTCGTGAGCGAGGTAGACCCGCTTTTTGCCACCCTCCCCCAGGGAGCGGACGACCTGATAGCGGCCGCCGACGAAGGACTGAGGCATCGGGCCGGCCCCCCGGCCTTCGAGAGCCTCAGGCGACGCCCCCCGGTCCGTGGATGATGACGCGTTCGCCACATCCCCTGAGGCGCCCAGGTTGCGCTCCGACGCGGTCAGGTAGGCCTTGGCATCGGCGTTGTCGGGGTCGAGGCCGAGGACGGCGCGGGCGCAGTCGCGGACCTGGGTCCACTCGAAGCGGGCCATCGCGGCCTCGGCTTCGTCGAGGAAACGGTCTATCTGACGTTGGACGCGTTCGCTGATCATCTGTGTGGCTCTCTGCCGTAAGTCTGGGCTATCCTAGCATGGGCTCAAGCACGGGCGCTATTTGAGCCGATAGGAGCTAGCTGATGGACCTCGAACTGACCGGAAAGACCGCCGTTATCACCGGAGGAAGCAGGGGGATCGGGAAGGCGTGTGCACGAGAGCTGGCGCTGGAAGGCGTGGACGTGGCCATCGTGGCGCGCACGCTGGAGCCGCTGAAGGCGGCGGCAGCGGAGCTGGCGAAGGAAACAGGCCGGAAGATCGTGCCGATAGCGGCGGACACGACCTCAGATGAATCCGTCAAGGCGATGGTGGAGCAGGCGGGGTCGGCCTTGGGACACCTGGATATCCTGGTGAACAGCGCCGCCAAAGCGGGCGGGTTCGCTCCGGAGCCGCGGCTGCCGGAGGTGACGGACACCGACTTCTGGGACGACATGAACACCAAGGTGATGGGCTACCTGCGTTGCGCGCGGGAGGTAGCCCCCTACATGCAGCGGCAGCGCTGGGGCCGCATCATCAACATCAGCGGCCTGGGCGCCCGCAACTCGGGGTCGATCCTCGGCAGCATGCGCAACGTTTCCGTGGTGGCGATGACGAAGAATCTGGCGGACCAGCTAGGGCCGGATGGCATCAACGTAACCGTGGTGCATCCAGCCACTACGGTTACGGAACGCCGGATCCAGAAGGATATCGAGGATGCACAGCGGGAGGGGATCAGCGTCGAGGAACTGGAAAAGCGGCTGGCCGCGAACAATGCGATCCGGCGACTGGTCACGGCGCAGGAGGTTGCCTACGTGGTCGCGTTTCTGGCGTCGCCGAAGTCAGTGTCCATCACGGGAGACGTTATCGCCGCAGGCGGGGGATCCGGGAGAGCGATCTACTACTAAAGATGAGCTATCAGTGGTCAGCGGTCAGCTTTCAGTAGGTGTCGGCCCGTGACTGAAGCGGCGCTAGCCGGCACCCTTGTCCTTGACGTAACGGAGCACGTGTCAGGGCCCTATTGCACGAAGCTGCTGGCAGACTACGGCGCCGAGGTCATCAAGATCGAGCGGCCCGGCACGGGAGACCCGGCTCGTCGGGAAGGTCCGTTCTTCGAGGATGACCCGCACCCAGAGAAGAGCTTGGTTTTCCTGAACCACAACACCGGGAAGAAAAGCCTCACCCTGGACCTGACCACGAAGAAGGGACGGGATATCCTGACCGCTCTGGCGGAGCAGGCAGACCTGCTGGTGGAAAACCACTCGCCCGGCGCCATGAAAGGCTGGGGGCTCGGCCATGATCAACTACGGGGCCACAACCCCCGTTTGGTGTACACCTCCATCAGTCCCTACGGGCAGACAGGCCCGTACCGCGACTACCAGGCCACCGACATGACGATCTTCGCGATGGCTGGGATCATGTACCGGCACGGCGAGCCGGACCGGGAGCCCGTGCGCTACCCAGGGCACGTGATCCAGTGCCTGGCAGGAGTGAACGCGGCCGCGGCCAGCATGTGCGCCCTGGTGGGGGCCAACCTTACCGGGGAGGGCTGCTACATCGACATCGCGACCATCGAGTGCCTGGCCGGCGCGGCTGACCGCCAAGCACTGCGCTACGCCTACAGCGGCGACAGCGCCCGGCGGGAGGGGTTCCGCAACGAAGCCCGCTACCCCAACGGCATATTTCCCTGCGCCGATGGTTTCGTCCACATCGCGGCGCTCTTGTCAGAGCGGGGCTGGGTGCGGCTGGTGCGCATGCTGGGCGCCAGTGAGTGGCTCACCGACTCCCGCTTCGCGACGCCGGCGGCGCGGCGAGAGCACCGGGACGACTTCGACACCTTCTTCTACCCGTGGCTGCTGGACCGGACCCGCCGGGAGATCTTTGAGCTTGGCCGAGAGCACCGCGTGATGGTGGGGATGGTGTACACCATGGACGAGGTCCTGAAGGACCCGCAGTACGCGGCGCGGGGATACTTCGCGTCCGTGGACCACCCCGTGGTTGGCGAGCACTTGTATGCCGGGGTGCCCTTCAGGTTGAGCGAGTCGCCTGGGCGCGTGCGGCAGGCGCCGTTGCTGGGAGAGCACACCGAGGAGGTGCTGTGCCCGCGGCTGGGCTATTTGAGGGAGGATGTGGCCGGACTACGACGGCAGGGCGTCGTGTGATGGAGCGCGTCGGTGGTCAGATGGGCTCCGGCAGTGTCATTCTGAGAGCTTGTGATTCTTTCGTAGCGCGGGGGCTTGTCCTTGGCTTGTCCCCCGCCTCCCCTGCGG
>CAZPYZ010000638.1:0-2637 GCA_964590215.1 uncultured Dehalococcoidia bacterium
CCACCTGCGTCATCCCGGAGGTGAATACCGGCAGCTTGTAACGCTGCTCCCACTCCTTCACGATCTCCTGCTCGGCGGCGCGGCCCCGCACCATAAAGGGAGGCGCGCCTTCGGGATGGAGGAGGTCGCAGATCCCGAGGTCCGCCAGTTCTCCCATCCTCTGCCGGTAGCTTTCCAGGGCATCGTGAAACCCCTGCTCGTTGTACTCCCTGATACCGGCCGCAGTTGCAATGATGCCGATGCCGTCAGGCAAGAGCCGGATCAACTCCTCGGTGGAACCGCCCCCCGTTCCGGGCTTTACGCAGCCCACGGTCCCGCGCCAATTACCCGCCATGGTGTCCTCCTTTCATCCCACTGAGACGGCGCTACCAAGCGCCGAGGGGTTCCCGTGAAATGGCCCCTCCCCGGGGTTGGTGGGCCCACCCGTCCGCCCTCAGATGCTCCGCGGCTTCGTGGCCTCCCCGCTAGGTTTTTCCATCCTCTGGGCCCCGCGGGACGACCGATTGCATGCCCCCCGCTCGTCGTTGGATTGAGTGAGGCCGCAAGCGCGGGCTCGCTCAATGACAGACGCCAGGCGTCGCAACAGATCACAGCCCCTGCTCCAAAGAACAATCCTCGAAATGGGGATTGGGTAAACCCACGCAGTCCCAGGGAGTATAAGCCACCGCGATTTGCGTAGCCATCGTCACCCGCGGTAGCCTGATCCAATCGCCGGCGGGGCGCATGAGAAAGGAGATCCTCCATGGCTAGGCCACTATGGTTCCTCGTTGCGTTATCCCTGATGGCCGCCGTCGGTTGCGCCGGGACTGCCCCGCCGGCTCCCCAGGCCGGAGCTGAGGACCAGCCGGTCTACGGCGGCCACCTCAATTGGCGCGTCAGTAACGACGTCGTAAATTACGACCCCAGTGACCAGGGCCGGGGCAACCCCGGGAATAACGGACTGGCCCAGGCGTATAACACCCTCCTCGGCTTCAAGAGCGGCCCCGGCGTGGGATACGAGGAGATGATCCTGCAGCCTGAGCTGGCCGAGCGCTGGGAGGTCTCACCCGACGCAAAGACCTTTACCTTCCACCTCCGGAAGGGTGTGAAGTTCGCCAACCTCCCACCCGCGAACGGGCGCGAGCTGACCTCGGACGACGTGAAACTCACCATGGAGTACTACGGCCGCACCGGGGAGTTCAAGGACAAAAAGCTCATCCCGAGCCGTCTGAAGTCCATGTACGAGGGACTGGACAAGGTGACGCCACCCAATAAGTACACGGTCCAGGTCAGCTTCAAAGACCCCTTCGTCCCCTTCATCTCCTACGCCGGGTCCGACTGGAACCCCATGGTCCCCAGGGAGATCATCGACCAGGACGGCCACCTGATGGACCGCATCGTGGGGACAGGGCCGTACCAGCTCGACGTCGCTGCCTCGCAGAAGGGCACCCGTTGGGTCTGGAAGAAGAACCCAACCTACTGGGACGAGGGCAAGCCCTATCTGGACGAGATCCGCTGGATCGTCGTCCCCCAGGAGGGCACGGCCCACGCGGCCTTCCAGACGAAGCAGGTGGACGCCCTGGAAAACCTGGTCGCCCAGTCCGCCCAGGAAGTCGGCAGAGCCAACCCGGCCGCGGCCGCCATCATGCGTTTCCAGTCGCAACCGGCCTTTCTGCGCTTTTCTCAGCGGGAGGGCAGCCCGTTGCGAGACGTCCGGCTGCGCAGGGCCATCGCCCTGGGGATCGACAGGGACGAGATCAACAGGATCTTTGCCGGAGGCCAGGGGGACTGGGCGCTCCCCTGGACCATGCCCGGCCTGTTCACCAAGGAGGAGACGAGGCAGTTGCTGAAACACGACCTGGAGGAGGCGAAGCGCCAAGTCGCCGCCGCGGGCTACAGCGGCTTGACCTTAGAGCTTCCCCACTATCGTGCACTTCAGGAGACCGACGTGATCTACCAGCTGATCCAGGCCCAGATCAGACGGCTCGGCATCACGGTGGAGATCAAGATCATCGACCGGCCCCAGATGCAGGCGTTTCGGCGTGCTGCTAGCTTTGACCTTGACATCGGTACCGGCTCATCGACCCTGGAAGCGGACCCGGACTCCGCCCTCTATACCGAGTTTCACACCAACCTCATCGGTTCCAACAACTACTCCCACATCAGCGACCCTGAGCTGGACAAACTGCTGCAGGCCCAGCGCGGCGAACCCGACCAGCAGAAGCGCAGGGAGTTGATGCGCAGCGTGGTCAGGCGCCTGGTGGACCAGGTATGGAACCTTGGGCTGGTCTATCAGCCCAAGTGGGACTACATCCAGCCCTACGTGAAGAACTACCACCTCCACTTCGGCAACCACGGGCCCCATCTCTGGGTCTGGCTACAAAAATAGGAGGCGCCCGATGGGCTTCATCGACGCAGATGCGCACGTAGACGAGACCGTCCAGACCTGGGACTACATCGACCCCGAGCTGGAGCGCTTCCGGCCCGTGCTCTTCGAGCCTCCCGGAGGCAAGGGCTTCCTCGCGAGAGACGACCGGCCCCACGGCCTCTGGCTGATCGGCGGCAATGTCCGGTTGAAGCGCTACCGCAGCGACCAGAAGACCGGAACGACCGTCGCCACCCGCGAGCTATTCGACATCGCTGCGCGATTACGGGACA
>CAZPYZ010000639.1:0-2637 GCA_964590215.1 uncultured Dehalococcoidia bacterium
AGGTCACCGCCAGCCCCGGTAACCGCTATTCTGGGGCAACCTATCCTGTTGGATAACACTTCTATTGACGCAACACGCCGCCAGGTATAATCCTGGGTGGCTTCAGAAGCCGCAGGAGGCAGTCATGGCAGTCCATCCGCAGGTCCAGAAGTATCTCGACGAGATGGCCGCGCTGGGGGCGCCTCCCCCATCCAGTGTGCCCGTCGCGGAGCAGCGCCGCGCCATGCGCGCCCGCCGGGTCATGCAGGTAGACGACCGCACCGTCCCCGGTCCCGGTGGACTTATCCCGGTGCGCATCTACACCCCCGCCGGCCCGCGCCCCCTTCCCATCCTGGTCTACTTCCACGGAGGCGGCTACGCCGTAGGGGACCTCGACAGCAGCGACCTTCGCTGCCGGATCCTGGCGGAATGGTCGGCATGCCTCGTGGTCTCGGTGGACTACCGCCTTGCGCCGGAGCATCCCTTCCCGGCGGCGGTAGACGACGGATACGCTGCGACCCGATGGGCCGCCGAGCAGGCGGCTGGACTCGGCAGCGATCCAAACAGGATCGCGGTGGGCGGCGACAGTGCGGGGGGCGGCCTGGCGGCCGCGGTTGCGCTCGCGGCACGAGACCGGGGTGGGCCCGCCCTGGTGTTCCAGTACCTCGTCTACCCCATGCTGGACTCTGCCATGCTGGCTCCCTCCTACCAGGAGAACGGCGTAGGGTACGGCCTCAGTGCCGAGACCATGGCATGGTACTGGCAGCAGTATGCGCCCAATCAGGCTGCCCGCCAGGATCTCCTGGCTTCCCCCTCCCGGGCCCCTGATCTCCGGGGGCTTCCGCCGGCCTTCGTCATCACGGCGGAGTACGACCCGCTCCGGGACGAGGGCGAGGCTTACGCGGCGCGCCTAAAGGATGCCGGCGTGCCGGTGGAACTAAAGCGCTATGAAGGGATGATCCACGGCTTCCTGAGCAACGCGGGGGAGTTCGACGCGGGGAAGCAAGCCACCATCGATTCCTCGCAGGCCCTGCGGCGAGCCTTCGCCCGAGAGGTGGTAGCCGTCCGCTGATGCCAACGCTTCATACCCTCGCCGCCACGCCGCAATCGGTCCACTGGGGCTACTTCGACTGCTCGTTGCGGCCCGTCCTTACCGTTCGCTCTGGGGATATCGTGCAGCTGGAGACGGTCACCCACGCGGCGGGTCAGGCTCCCGATCTCCTGATGGACGGCGGCGTGCGACGGCTCTACCGGGAGGTGGAGGACCGGGGGCCGGGACCCCACATCATGACCGGCCCCATCTGGGTCGAGGGCGCCGTACCGGGAGACACCCTGGAGGTGCGGGTGCTCGATCTGCAGTCCCGCCTGCCCTATGGCTCAAACCTGGCCACCCGAGCGGGGCTCCTCTACGAGCACTTCCAACGACGACAGCGGGTTACCGTCTTTGGCTTTGACGCGGAGACGACCCTCGCTCGCCCCCTCTTCGCCTACCCGTTCCCCGACAGAGTGGCGGGGCCCGGCGCCATTATCGAGCCGGGGATGGTGCCCCGGGTCTCTTCGTTGGAAGGAGTAGCAGTCCCCCTGAGGCCACATCTGGGCACTGCTGGGGTGGGACCGGACGAGCCGGGCCGTCATAGCAGCGTGCCCCCTAGCCGGTGGGGCGGCAACATCGACAATTGGCGCTTCTCCAGCGGAACCGCGATGTTCTATCCCGTCCTCGTGCCCGGCGCGCTGTTCTCCGCCGGCGATCCCCATATGGCCCAAGGCGACGGGGAGATCAGCGGCACCGCGATCGAAGCGTCTTTGAATGCCACCCTCCAGTTCTTCATCCACAAGGACTTCTCCCTTCGCACCCAGCTCCTGTCTACTCACACCCACTGGATGGTGCACTCCTATAACGAAGACCTGAACCAGGCGATGCGAGGGGCCGCTCTCGAAATGCTTGACTTTCTGACCACCCACAAGCGCCTGAGCGCGGAAGACGCGTACGCCCTTATGAGCGTGGCCGCGGACTTCACCGTGACCCAGGTAGTGGATCGCCGCCAGGGGATCCACGCGGCGCTGCCCAAGAGAGTGTTCTTGCCCGACGTCCCTCCTCCCTCCAGGGTTTGAGACGGAGCTGCGCTACAAGTGCGACCCGAAAGGCCTGGTTCGGTGGGGACGGGCTAGGGTGAGGGTATGCAGCCTGTGCGGATGACGATTTTGATGGCGGGCCGGCGCTACGCCGTCGACACGGCCAAGCTGCTCGCTTCCGGGGAGCTGAGCAGCGGCCAGGGCGAGCCGGTCAGGACCACGTTTCTGTTCCGCACTGAGGACGGGCTCTACTTCATCCAGCACCGCGCCGAGGCGTTAGGCGGCGACCCCCACGATGAGCGGATCTGGATGGAGCCCGTCGCCGCCATCGACGCCGCTCCGCTCTTTGCGGAGCTGAAGCACAAACAGATGACCTTCGAGGAGGCCTTCTCCGACTGATGCTAGACCAGGAGATGGAGGGCAAGGTCGCGATTGTGACCGGCGGCGGACGCCTTCGGAGCATCGGCCGGGCAACGGCTGTGGCCTTGGCCGACTGGGGATGTGATGTGGTGGTGACCGGGACCGGGCGAGACCCCAAGACCTTCCCACCGGATGAGCAGGCGGTGGGCTGGCGCGATATCGAGA
>CAZPYZ010000640.1:0-2629 GCA_964590215.1 uncultured Dehalococcoidia bacterium
CGCTCCGCTGTCCAGCACAGCCGAGGGCGGCTGTGCCACATTTTCAAGTCAATGACGGTGCCGCCCCCGTGCCTGACGTGATGGACGGGAACGGGGAGGGGGACCTACCGGAAGTGCGGCATGACCTCGTGGGCAAAGAGGGTCATGGAGCGCTTCGCCTTCTCGTGGTCCAGCCCCCCGAAGGCCATATTGCACATGAGGTAACCTAAGCCGAGCTCCTCCTGGAGCAACCGGATGCTCTGGACGCATTGCTCCGGGGTCCCAAAGAGCGCTACGTTCTTGACCAATTCATCGTAGCTGAGGTCGCGTACCCGGCGCTGCCACGCCTGGTACTCCTTTGGATAGACACCGTCTCTGGCCGGGGTGCCGACCCGGTTGAAGATGTCCCGCACCCACATCATGGGCTCCTCCGGGACCCGCACCGCCCCGGCCGGCGTCTCGTCCACGTAGACGCAACGGTTGAGCATGGACTCCAGACCCTCGGTGGTTCGTCCATACTGGCGGAGGTATTCACGGTACTGGGCGTAGGTGCGCCTGGCGGTCTCGACGGTGACCGTAGACCCCGCCATGATGGGGAGCCCGCGTTGGGCCGCGTACTCCAGAGTCTCCGGGCTGGCCGAGGAGGCGATCCAGAGCGGCGGATGAGGCTGCTGAGCCGGCTTCGGGTAGACCGAGGTCGGTGGCACCGTATAGTACTTGCCCGGGAAGTCCACCGCCGGCTGGGTCCACGCCTGAAGGATGATCTCCAGGCACTCATTGAAGCGTCCCCGGCTCTCTTCGATGGGCACCCCGACGCCGGCGAACTCGTGGGCCTGGTACCCGCGGCCGAGGCCCATATCGAGGCGACCGCCGCTAAGCTGGTCGACCGTCGCCGCCTCTTCCGCAATGATGATGGGGTTGTAGAAGGGCAGCACCACGACCGCGGTGCCGATGCGAATGCGAGAGGTGCGGGCCGCGATGTTGGAGCAATAGGTGAGGATGGCTGAACACATCCCATAGGGAGAGAAGTGGTGCTCGGCCATCCACACGGCGTCGAAACCAAGCTCCTCGGCCAACTGGACCTGCTCCAGGTTCTCGCGGTAGACCTGGTTCACGTCCCGGCCTTCGCGCCATGGGATGAGACAGAAAATGCCAAACTTCATATGCATCGTCTCCGGCGGGGGACAAGCCCCCGCCCTACGGGGGTTGGTCTAATCTCCGGCGGGGGACAAGCCCCCGCCCTACGTGGGTTGGTTCGTCTCCGGCGGGGGACAAGCCCTCGCCCTCCGGGTTGGTGCAGCGCTACTCTACTACAAGGAGCCCAGCATGGCAGAGACCACGGACGTCGTGATTGTGGGAGGAGGCATCGCCGGCCTCTGCACCGCTTATTACCTTGCCCGAGCCGGCGTCACCAGCACCATCATCGAGAAGGACTCCCTGGGCAGTCACGCCTCCGGGTTTGCGTTCGGCGAATTGACCCCCTCCCGCGGCAGCGGGATTCCAGGCCCGCTGGCGCCGCTGGCTATGGAAGGGCTGAGGATGCACCCGGAGCTTACCAGAGCCTTGCGAGAGGACACAGGTATCGACCCCGGCTTCCACCTACGGCAGACCCTGGTCCTGATGTTCACCGAGGAAGAGCTGGCGGCAGAGCGGGCGACCCTCCCCGCGGAACAGGGACTCGGGTGCTATGGGGTGCGGTGGGTCGAAGCGGCAGAGGCGAGAGCGATGGAGCCGCGCATCTCGGACCGCGTCCTGGCTGCGGTGTGCCTGGAAGGGCCGGGCGAGGTCGATCCGTACCGGCTGGTGCTGGCGCTGGCCGGGGCCGTCGAGAAGCGAGGCTGCACCATCCGGACCGGGCACGTTACGGGGCTGCAGGTGGAGGCCGGGAGGGTCCGGACCGTGCGATTGGAGACGGGCGAAATCCCTTGCGACCGGGCGGTGCTGGCAACGGGGCCGTGGGCCGCGGAAGCGGCCACCTGGATCGGAACGGCCATCCCCGTTCGCCCCCTGAAGGGTGAGATCATCCGCCTGCGCGCTTCCGGGCCACCCATAGAGCGTCGCGTGTCCCGCGGCCATCACTACGCGGCGAGCAAGCCCGACGGCCTGGTTTGGGCCGGGACGACCCTGGAAGAGGCCGGCTTCGACGATGGGCCCACGGAGCAGGCCCGTCAGAGCATCACCGACGGGCTCGTGGCGATGCTGCCGTCGTTATTGGACGCGCAACTGGTGGAGCACACGGCCTGCCTGCGGCCGGTGACTCCGGACTGGCTCCCTATCCTCGGCCCCGTCCCTGGGGTGGAGGGAGTTTACCTCGCCACTGGCGCCGGTCGTAAAGGCATTCTTCTCGGCCCGCCCATGGGGAAAGCGGTGGCAGACTTGATCACAACTGGGGCTACGGACATCACCCTGGACGCTTTCGAGGTCGGGCGGTTTGGCGGCGACGAGCTAACCCCTTAGAAGCTAGCGGCGGGTTAACGCAAATTGTGTTCACGTTGTGCGTAGTGCGTAGGGGGTGGTGAGTAGGTGGGAGCCGTTCCCTACTCCCTACGCACCACGTACTACGCTAGCTCCGGCTTTCAGGCGCACCTGGCTAGTATTAGGGAAGTATTGAATTAGCGTAAGTAAGAATATGCCCCGAGCAAAGATCACC
>CAZPYZ010000641.1:0-2628 GCA_964590215.1 uncultured Dehalococcoidia bacterium
GTCCGGTTTACATCGCTGACGTGCTTCCAGCCGATCGGGGACATTTCAATAATGTCTCCGTCGATGAGCTCGACGCGGTCGTCCTCGCCGAAGATGCCCGCGCCGGCCATGCGGTGATACTCCTCGGCCGAGAAGCGGTAGCGGTTCGCGAGGGTGACGGTCAATGGGACCCCCATTTTTGGCGGCTTGTTGCGGCGAGTTGTGGCCATAACGTTATGGGTGGGCTCGTATGGGCGGGTGGGTTGTCCCATGCCCAAACACCCCCGGGAAGCACGCGGTGTCGAACACGAGCCGGGCCTGATTGTAGCATGGGGCACGGCAACGTCTGGCCTTACGTTGGCGTCTGGCGTTCGCGCCGCCGTTGCCGGAGGGTAAAGCCGAGCTTATCGTGGTATCGTACGCGCGCACGAAGGAGCAGACCGGCTGAGGGAAGAAGCCATGTCCTACCGCATCCTTAACCGGACGGCCGCCCTGGCCGCTGCTGCGCTTCTTCTGGCGGCAGCGTGCACCCGGGACGAGACCAAGCCCCCATCGGGTGGGGCAGCAGCGCCCTCGACCAGGCCCGCGCCCCCAGCAGCACCGGCGGGTGGTGGCCCGGAGTTGGGCACCGCCCCGCGGATCACGCCGCCGTCGGATATCCGTCCCACTGGAAGCGGCGGAGTGGAGTACCTCGACCCAGTGCCTATGTCTCGCCTGATTAATGTCGCGCCCGGCTCCGTGGATCCTGCGCGGGAGGTACAGGTCCCCCTCATCACCTGGGGCGGGGACGTGGCGACGATTCTAGCCAACGGCGGCCGTACCACTCAGCCCGGCAGCATCTTCCACAGCAAGGGACTATCCCTGCGGCTGTTCCGCGAAGACAACTTCCAGCGAGCGGTGGAAAAGGTCGTCGCCGGTGAGACGCCCTACCTGCGGGGCACCATGGATATGGTTGCGTCGGCTCTGGAAGCCCTCAAAGACCGGGGCATCGACATGGTGGCTGTGTACCAGCTCACCTGGTCCACGGGAGGAGACACCATCGTCGTCCGAAGCGACCAGGTCGCGAGCCCCGCGGATCTGAAGGGCAAGAGCATCGGCATCCAGCGCGCTGGCCCCCACATGCTCTATCTGTCCACGGTCTTGAAAGACGCCGGCCTCAGCCTGGGCGACGTTCAGGTCCGCTGGCTCCGAGAGTTGACCGCGCCCCCCTATGACACTGGAGGCGTTGCCGTCGATCCGATGACCGCGATGCAGCGAGATCCTAGCCTGAGCGCGGTCACGGTCATCTCACCGGACATGATGGCCCTAACTTCGGGGGGGACGGTTGGGACGGGCGCCGAAAGCTCGGTGAAAGGCGCCAAGCTGCTGCTCTCGACCAAGACGGCCGGCGCCGTCATTGCGGATGTCTACGCCGTGCGCCGGGACTACCTCGACGCCCGTCGTGACGAAGTGCAGCAGTTGGTCCACGGCCTCCTGCTCGCCCAGGAGGAGCTGGAAGCCATCCTCAAGAACCCCCAAGCACGTCAGGCAGACTTTCAGAACTTGCTGCGCCTCTCCGCGGACCTCTTGCGGGACAGTCCGCAGGCGACGGCCGACGTTGAGGGGCTGCTGGCCGACGCGACCTTTGCTGGCTATCCGGGGAACGTTCAGTTTTTCACCGGTGAGGGCACCCGCCGCAACTTCGAGGTCCTGACCCGGGAGGCCCACGAGGCGCTGCTGGGCTACCGGCTGCTGACCGGGCCTGTTGCTCTGGCCCAGGCACGCTGGCCCTACGAGCAGCTGGCCCAGGGCTTGCGGAACACCGGAGGCGTTGTCGCTCCCCGGTTTGACCCCGCCAGTGTGGAACGGGTAGTGCGGGAGCGGGAGAGTAGAGGCGCCACCAAGGAAGGGGTGCTGTTCGAGTTCGAGGTCGCCTTCGAGCCGAACCAGAACGACTTCGCCGTCGACCGCTACCGAAGAGAGTTCGACTCCGTCCTCGGCTTCGCTTCCACGTATCCGGGGGCTTTGATCGTGGTTGAGGGTCATTCGGACCCCTTACGCTACCAGCAGCTCAGGGCGGAGGGCCGGCCCGAGGCAGTGTTGAACCAAACCAAGCAAGCCGCCAAGAACCTCTCGCTGCAGCGAGCCATAGCGGTGCGGGAGAGTGTGGTCTCCCTGGGCCGCCAGCAACAGCTGGTACTGGACACCTCCCAGTTCACTGTGGTCGGCTCGGGCATCGATCGCCCCCGCTTTCCCAACCCCAGGAACGAGCAGGAATGGCGGGCCAACATGCGGGTTGCTTTCCAGATCATCCAGGTTGAGGCAGAGCTGCAGCGCTTTGCCGCACCGGGCGCGGGAGGCTAGCGGTGAGCCTACATGCCATTCTGACCAGACGTAGAGCGGGTCCTTGTGGCCCGCACGGGCGGGTGCGGGGGACAAGCCCCCGCGCTACTCAGTTGTGGAAATCCGCGACACCGACGTCCGCTGGGGCCCTCGAGGCGACGTCGACGGGCCACCCCACCGGCCTTCGAGAGCCCTTCGAGAACCTCAGGACGGCGCCCTTCGAGAGGCCTCAGGACAGCCTCAGGCAACGCCGCCCCGCTCATCGTGACGCGGACTTACGAAACGACGAAGGCGCCGGCAGATGATGAGTAACCGGCCACTAGGAAC